>JAQBBT010000159.1:0-8877 GCA_032125915.1 Nitrososphaerota archaeon | reverse complement strand
GGTTCATCATTTATTGCACTAAAGGCTAAGAATGATATAATTATTGAAACAGATGCAATTACAGCACCTATTGCTAATGACGGTCCGTGAATCAATATTCAAAGTTTTAAGGATAGCAATTTAGGTTTTTGCGAGTAAAATAATTTTTTGATTTCGAAATAGAATTTATGAATTTTTAAAAATATGAAACTAGATTTATTTAAACAATGTAATATTTCAAAAATTTACAGGTATTTTTTCTTTTGATGAAAAAAACTATTAAAAACCATCTCTTTTCAGTCTAAAATGTTTTTATGATAATTTGTCCAACCTTTACTATAATTTATTAAAATTCTCCAACTGATATTCTTTTTGAAACCTTATGTGTATAGGGTATGAATTTTGTTCACTTTAATCACACACGAGTATTTATGCAATTTACGAAGACGAATTGTTGTATTGACTACTAAACCACCTGTATTGATTGTAGAGGACAGCCTAGCAGTTACCATGCTGTTAAAGAGCTTTTTAGATAAATTAGAGTATACTGATGTTCATTCTAGTGATAATGGCCTTACTGCAATCAAGGAATTTAAAAGACTTGTAAAGGCAAACACGCCGCCAATAGTCCTTTTAGACTATATGCTTCCAGATCTGGATTGTCGTTCAGTTTTAACTCAAATTCTTGATGTTCAGCCTAACGCACGAGTTATTTTAGAAACTGCAACAGAGAAAGAAAATGAGGGTATAAAGGATCTTATCCGACTTGGAGTTTATCAATACTTGGAAAAACCAATAAGATTTGAGGGTCTAAAAAATGTGTTTGAAACAATTGAAAAAGAAGATTTCTTTTTCCAAAAAGAATCCGAACAACTTCAGATGTTAGAAAATGCAGAAGAAGAGGTTAAAACAAAAGTAATTGATAGAGTTGATTTTATTTTAAAATCCTCAAAACAAGTCAGTCTTAGTTTAATTGAACAAATGATAGGATTTTCTGATGAAACCATTAGATTACATTTGAATGAATTAGAAAGAGAAGGAAAAATTGTCAACTTGGGAGACAAAAAAGAGATTGCATGTAACAAATGTAATTCTGTGAAAACAACTCAAATATTTTCATGCCCCTCTTGTAATAGTCCTCATTTTAGATTAGGAAAACTAATTGAACATTATAACTGTGGAAATGTTTCAGAAGATAGAACATATGAAAACGATACTTGTCCAAGCTGTAACAAAGAGATCAAGGCTTTAGGAGTAGACTATCGAATCATGCCAAATCATTACATATGCAATAATTGCAGTGATGCATTTTCAGAACTTTCATCTGAATATCTATGTTTGAAATGTGAAAACAAATTCAATCTTGAAGACGTAAACTGGCAAAGTAGTTGCAACTATAAGCTAACTGCTGTATGATAATAGGATAAACAGAGATCATGTTTAATCCAAATCGGAAACAAAAAATAGATTCTGAACCAATCACCAATTCAAAAGAACCAACGGCAACATGTGATCCACAATATATTCAAACAATGAAATCCACAAAACCCCAAAGTTTTAAAAAACAAAAAAAAAAATAAACCTGACCCTGTTCAAATAATACTAACAGCTGCAATTTTCATTTTTCTTGCAGTTACGATTTATTACATTTTAGGCCCCATAAGCGTAGTTGCTATGGGTATGGGTGGCGGACTGGCTTTTTATCATATGTTAAGTTCCAAAGCCAACATGTTTTCAAAGAATAAGGAAGGCAGAAAAGGCCCATCTATTTTCTTAATTGTTTTAATAGCCTCGCCATTTGTAATGGGGGGATTAGTTGCCTATGAGGGAGTTTCATTGTTAGAATCTCCTACGAGAATAATTCTACTTTCAGCTATGACTATTTCTTTTTGGACTACAATGTTATTTGTTCCAATGGCTGTCATAAGTAAACATCGAGAAACATTACAACCTGATTTAAAAAACTACCCAAAAGTTTCAGTAATAATCCCTGCATACAATGAAGAAAAAGTACTTAAAAAAACATTAGAATCAATGGTTGAAACACAATATCCTCGCAAAGAAATTATTTTTGTTGATGATGGAAGTACGGATGGAACGTTAGATATTGCAAGAGAATTTAAAAATCAGATCACAGTACTGCATAAAGAAAATGGCGGAAAGGCATCTGCACTAAATTATGGTCTCGTTTATGCAAAAGGGGAGATTATAGTTATTGTTGATGCGGATACCATTATAGGAAGAAATTCTCTCAAAGAGATAGTAAAAGGATTTGAGGTAAATGAACATGTTGCCGCTGTTGCAGGAAATATAAAAGTGAGAAATAGAGTTAACTGGATTACAAAATGTCAAGCATTAGAGTATCTCACAGGAATTCAAGTTATTAGACGTGCCTTTGATTCATTTGGTTCAATCACAGTAGTTCCTGGTGCCTTAGGTGCATTCAAAAAAGAATGTATTTCAGGTACTGGATCTTATGGCAAAGAAACAATTGTTGAGGACTTTGACCAAACAATAAAATTACTAAAAGCTGGTTTGATCACACAGGGAAGCATCAAGGCAGTTGCATATACTGAAGCACCGGCAACATTAGGTGATTTTGTAAAACAAAGAAAAAGATGGTATCGAGGAAATATTCAAGTTTTAAAGAGGCACTCTGATGCTCTAACTAACCCTAGATTTGGGTATTTGCAAAAATTAGCTTTACCCTATCTGTTTCTTGGTATGATAATTACGCCTATTATCGGCTTTACTGCTCTTGCAAATGTTGTATTTGGAATACTTAATGGAGATGGATGGTGGGTTTTAGAGGCTGCTGGAATTTTTACCGTCGTTCACTATCTAATGTCTGCACTGGCAATTAGAATTGATAACGAGGATCCAAAATTGTTGATTTATGCGGGATTTCTGTTATTTGGATTCAAACAAATTGTCGACTTTTTGCTACTAAAAGCGCTATTAGAACAATTAATGGGTAAAAAAGCTGTATGGACTAGTGCAAGGAGAATTGGTGATTAATATGTTAAAATCAAATATTTTCAAAGTTTGTGTGTTTACTGTAATCTTTTCGTTAGTTATACCATATGGTTCATCATACTCTGAAGAACTAGAAACTCTGCAAATTGAAATAAAATATACAAATGGTGATAGAATAGATGCTTACCAAACAAAGTATGTCGTTTATCAAGATTATGAACAAACTCCAATCTTAGAAAAAAAATTAGAAACTAATCCTGTTTTCATAACTCTACCACAGGATCATAGATACAAAGTTGAAATTTTTGTTAATGGTATGTTTTCCGAAGTTGGGTATGTAGAGTTACAAAATGAACCAGAAAAATTAGATATTAACATCCCATTACCTGGTGGTCTAAAATTTAATGTCTTTTTTGCCGACGGAGAAAGACCAATGGGTGATGCCATTGTAGTAATAAAATCACAAGATGGTGAAGAACAACGTGTAGGTAATACTAACGAAAAAGGAGACACCATGAGATACTGGCTTCAATCTACTACCCTCCAAAATAATTATTATGTTGCTGAAGTCTACTATGATGAATTTTTGCTTACCAGCGTTTCAAATATAAAAATACATCAGGGTATTTCACAAGACCAAAAAATTGTTGTACCCATACCTGCCGTGGTAGAGGAATTAATCACCTTTAGATTGTATGATATGGAATATGACCAAATTATAAAAAAACACGGCAATTTTTCGGTTGTACTTGTTGATCAAAATGATAATTCATTAAAAAATTCTATGACTGGAAATAAAGGTGAGATTTACTTTTCAAGTATACCTTCGGGGGCATATTCTGCTTCTGTATTGAGGGATGGAGTAAAAGATTCCCTTTGGCCAGATACTCGAATAGTGATTGCTGGTAATCAAAATAATTTTGATTTTGTTCAAAAAAATCCAGTTGAACCCACCTCTGAACCCACCTCTGAACCCGTGCTTTATCAACCATCAATTAAAAATTATAATTTATCTTGTAATTGCGTCTCATTTCGGTTAGATGGTGTTCAAGATTATTGGCTAAACAATGTACAATTTGAATTAATTAACATGTTTACAAAAAACAATGTTCCTCTTACTGTTGGTGTCATCATTGATTCATTTGGAAACGATCCTTATCTTTTCAATCAAGTGTCAAATAAAATCAAAGATAATAAATTAGAAATTGCAAATCATGGACTTGATTCAACCCCATTTACAATTTTTGACGAACAAAAACAAAATGATATGCTAAAAGAATCTACAAATAAAATTTATGAAAAATTAAATGTCTCTCCAAAAATTTTCATTCCTCCAGAAAATAGATTCAATGACGATACCAAAAAAGTGCTGATTGAAAATGGATTTACCCACCTTAGTGCAAGTATGCTTAATGATTCTCCCCCATTCCCATTACAAGAAGAATCCTTATACAGATTCCCAGCAGTTGCAACTACAGGTGAATACATTCCATCCCAAAATAGAATTTTGGGAATATCTTCAGATGAAACTTTTTCTGATGCCATAGAAGGAATTGAAAAATTTGGTTTTGCTGTAATTACAATTCATCCACAAGAATTTTCAGTTTATGAAGGTGGTGCATATTCCAACAAAATCAATTCAGATCAATTTAAAGAATTAGAAACACTACTTGACAAAATAAACGCTCAAGGCATAGATATCGTTCCTGTGGGACAAATAAACCAAAAAATTACTATGGTCATATCTGATACTCAAAAAAACCCTTCAGATCCTTACTTCATTCCTACATGGATTAAAAATAATGCTGGATGGTGGAGAGATGGGTATATTGATGATAATTCATTTTTGCAAGGAATCCAGTATTTAATTAAAGAAGATATATTACAAATTCCCCCAACAATTCAGGGCTCTGGAGGCTCAGAAATACCTGACTGGC
Source organism: Nitrososphaerota archaeon (assembly GCA_032125915.1). Classification (GTDB taxonomy): domain Archaea; phylum Thermoproteota; class Nitrososphaeria; order Nitrososphaerales; family Nitrosopumilaceae; genus Nitrosomaritimum. Next base: position 3,985 of record JAQBBT010000159.1, on the reverse strand, counting down.
TAAAAGACAATGCTGGTTGGTGGGCAGAAGGTAAAATTTCAGATGACGATTTTATCTACGGAGTAAATTATTTGGTAACTCAAGGAATTATTGTAATTGACATTTAATCCTAAACTAATCTAAATAAACCCGTCATCTTTTACCAAAAACATGAAAAAGGTTTTCATTAATGGGTATGGTTCCATAGGTAGTAGAATTACCGCATTTTTAAAAGATGATCCTGAAATTTCTGTCATTGGTGTTGGAAAATATTCCCCCGATGACAAAGTAAATCAGGCAATTTCTAAAGGGTTGAGGGTTTATGTTCCTGAAAAAAAGTTGGATGATTTTAAAAACTTTGAAATTTCAGGCTCCATAGAATCTGCGCTGGATGATTGTGATCTAGTAATTGATGCATCACCTGGTGGACATGGATATAAGAACAAAAAAAATATTTACGAACCAAAAAATCTAATGGCAATTTATCAAGGCGGTGAGACTATTGCAGGTGATCAAGCTGTATCTGATTTGTTATTTAATTCTCGTGCTAACTTTGATCTATCAACTGGTAAAAGACATGTTATGCAAGGAAGTTGTAACGTTACTGGAATGGGAAGAATACTCGAACCTCTTAGGGAAAAATTTGGTGACAACATAATTAGATTTGATGTTACTTTGGTGAGAAGATGGGCTGATATTGAACAGACAGAAAAAAAAGTAAAAGACACTATAGAAATGACCGAAAAACCACATCATGGTGAGGATGTTAAAACTTATTTTGGAAAAGATACCCCATTATTTGTCAGAGCCATAAAAGTACCCACCAGACAAATGCACCTACATATTATGGATATTAGATTCAAAGATACAGCACCAAAACCTTCAGATATTCACGATATTTTTTCCAATGAATTTGGTGTGGCAACATTGTGGACTGCCAAGGGAACAAAAGACATAAGAGATTATGCTGATACTATGGGATTCAACTTTACAGATACAAACATGATTCATATCCATGCAAACATGACAGTCTCAATTGGAGACACTGTACAGATGATGTACTCTGATGATCAGACGGGAATTGTAATTCCAGAAAACCACATGTTAATGCAATCCATGTTATTTGGTAAATCATATCAAGAGGCATTTTCTCATACAGAATCTATATTTCATATGCAAGAAAAAAAGCAAAAGCTAGAAGAATATTTTGCTAAACAAAATTAGGGATTTATTTTCTCAATACGAATTTTTTGAGGGACATTTTTGAAGACTTTTTCTACAATTATCCTTAGATCCTCCACTTCAATTTTATCTCCAGCTTGTGGGATGTCTTGTAATTTCTCATGTAACAATCCACTAAGTGAGGCATAATCATCTCCTTCTGGAATTTGTGTTTTAAAAATTTCATTAATTTTGTCAATCTCAATATCTCCATTAGCAATGATTGTGTCTTGATCCACTCTTTCATACCCGATTGGTTTTACAAGGTCGCTTTCATCCTCGATTTCCCCTACTATCTCTTCAATCAAGTCCTCCAAAGTAACTAGACCTTCTACTCCACCATGTTCATCTACTACAATGGCCATGTGTGTCTTTCTTCCCTTCATTTCTTTTAATAAGGCACTAACCATTTTTTCCTGAGATACAAATACTGGCTTTCTTGATATTTGTTCTAAACTTTTCATTTTGTTGTCATTTTCTAGTTCCTTTAAGACATCTCTTACGTGAACAAACCCAACTATGTCGTCTTGACTTGCTCCATAAATTGGAATTCTAGAATATCCATTTTGATTAATTTCGTGCAAGGCTTCAAAAAGTATAGTTTTAGCATTTAGAGTAAACATCTTTGTTCTGGGTGTCATGACAGAACGGATTACAGTATCATCAAATTTCAAGGCACCATGAACTAGTTCCATTTCATCTTTTTCTAATGCCTTTTCTGCTAATCCTTGATCAATAACTCCTTTGATTTCTTCTTCTGTTATTGGAGGCGGGATGTAGCTGCTTCCTGTTATTCTTACTACCCCCTTTGTAATAATTTCAAAAAATTTCACAATTGGATAAAACACATAGCTAAATGCTAAAAGAACAGGTGCATATCTTAATGCAATTTTGGCGGCATTTGCATTACAGTATGTTTTTGGTGTAATTTCACCGAATACTAGAATTAAGAAAGTCATGATGCCAATGGCAATACCTAACCCATTATCTGGAAATAGCCGTATGGATACAGTTGTAGCTATTGCAGATGCACCTACATTTACCAAATTGTTTCCAAGATTTACACTTGACATCATCCAGCTAGGATTGGTTTTGAGTTTGTGTAATGCCTTTGAGCCCTTTACTCCCTCATTTAACAATTGAATTACTTTGGATTTTCTTACTCCTACAAGTGCTACTTCTAGGCCACTAAAAAATCCCGATAATCCAATAAGTAGGGCAAGTGCTAAAACTTCAACCCAAAACTCTACCATGATTTTCTCCGAAAAATCTTTTTAGAACACCAACATTGGCCATTCATTTTATTTTTTATACACCATCTCTTGGTTACTATTCTTTTGTAAAACACATTATTAAGGCTTAAGATGCAAATTCAAAATTTTTGAAATTAAATATTGTTACGAGGCTAAATTTTTGGAGGTATAGCAAATCTATTTTGTGAATTGTTATGATAGTCCACAGGAAGCATTGCATCCTTTTGGCGTCCAGTTAAAATTCCAACAACAACGTCATCTTTTTTAATAATTTCTTCCTCGAGTAATTTTTTAATTCCAACTACGGATGCCCCTGATGCCATTTCACAATCAAATCCATTTAGGCCGACAACTGACATTCCATCAAGCATTTCCGCATCTGAAACCGTTGTCACGACACCATTTGTAAACTCCAATGCCCTTAATCCTTTTAGAATATTTGCTGGTCGTCCAATTTGAATTGCAGTCGCTTTTGTTTTTGGTCTTATACCTTCTTTATCTAAATGATTATAATATTCATCAATAAGTTCAATGTTTGGTCTTCCTTGGTTCCAACGTAATTCCTCTCCTTGGAATTTACCATTATACAAATCTGACAATGTACTGGCACCCTCAGAATTAATCACTGCAATTCTGGGAATTTTTTTAATCCATCCCCATTCATATAGTTCCATTAGTGCTTTTCCACAACTTGATGTGTTTCCCAAGGCACCTCCTGGATAAACGATCCAATCAGGTGTTTCCCATTTCAAATATTCTAGTGCTCTATAAGGAATTGTTTTTTGACCTTCTATTCTAAATGGATTTATGGAATTTACTGTATATCCATTATGGTTTTTTGCATCTTCAAGTGATTGTTTTAGTGCATCATCAAAATTTCCGTTAACCTCAACAATTTGGGCTCCGAATTGATAGGCCTGACTCAGTTTGCCTGGCGCAATCTGACCTGCTGGAATATAGACATCACATTGAATATCTTCGTTTGCTGCAAACATTCCTGCTGATGCGGATGTATTTCCTGTAGATGCACAAACAATTTTTTTTGCTCCTACCATCTTTGCATGAGTGACAGCACTTGCCATACCATTGTCTTTAAAGGACCCACTGGGATTGTATCCTTCTGGTTGTAACCATAAATTATCACTTGAAATTCCAATAAATGAAGAAACTTTAGTCATGCGGTAGGGTTTTGATTGTCTGCCTTCTGCACCATCAAGAGAAACTAAAAACTTTGAGCATTCTTCTATATTCTCAGTGTCAATTTCACAGAAATTTAATAATTCTCTGAATCTCCAAACTCCACTTTCGTTAAAAATAACCCCTTCATCCATCATTCCTCGATGTGCGAAAATTTCCTTTAATTTCTCATGTGGTCTATTCTTATATTTTACGTCTAAAAGATGACCTTTTTCACATTGCACATTGGTACTTTTTATTGGATATTCTAAACCACATTGAGGATTGATACATTTTAGATAAGCGTCTCCTTGCAATGTCAGTCTGAGATAACAATGATAATTTAAAGTTAAGAG
>JAQBBT010000158.1:0-7973 GCA_032125915.1 Nitrososphaerota archaeon | reverse complement strand
ACTACCCAATATAGTTATTTTATCTATAATTAACAAATTCAAAGTTTAAGAAAATTGGAAAATAAGATTAAACTATAGTTGGATTTGATTCTAACAACCCAATCTTTTCTTTTCCTTTTTCAGAAATTGAGTAGGTATATGGTTTTGAATCTATATTTCTTTTAACATATCCATCTTCAAATAATTTTTTCATTAATCTTGAGGTGTGCTCTCTACTGCGTTTTAGTGTGATTTGTATGTCACGTGATGTCATAGCTTTGGTTGTGATTAGCTGCAACACATAATCTGTTGCATTATTATGATCTAAATTAGGCATACGAGGAGTAATTTGAGGTTTATTAGGCACAATTTCAGATTCCATAATAGGTTTCTCTTTAACCTCATTTTTTGCTAGTTTTTCTAAAAATTGCTTTAATTCCAAATTTGGATCCTCTGATTTTTCCTCCAGACCTTGAATATCTAATGAATCTAGGCGTATTTTCATATCAATTAACTGTCTTTCATAGTACTCTAATCGTTCTGTTTGTGATGCATTTACTATTTCATTAGTTTTAATCATGGGACGTAATTTGTAGTAGGCAAAAAGACCTCCTAATCCAACTAAAAAGGCAATAATCACACTCAATATTACATCAGGATCAGGAATTTCTATTAACATCACAAAATTTATGCCTATATTGTGATTTATCGTGATTGACCAATATTATTTCACACTTTAGATTAACATACTCACACCACTTATCACAATTATATCAATTTCCACATAATCCAAAATTACATAACATCACATGTTGCATGCCTGACGTATTACTCTATCAATCACACTTATCACATCATCTTCTCTCTCAGGAAAGATATCACTATCATTTATCACACTAATTTGTTCGGAAAGTTTTGATATCACATCGATATCATCAGGCAAAAGTATGCCTAGGCCACGTAAAAGAATGATTGAATAAAATAATGCAATTAATTTTTCGCGAGATTGTCCAACTTGCCTATAATACGCACCTTTTGTTATAGCAAACTTAGATTCAAGAAGATCTTTCTGATTTAAAATAATTTCAATTTGTCGTTCTGTAAACAATGATTTTTTGATAATTTTTCTAATAATATTGTTAAAATTAGATTGATCAGACTCCGACATAGCTATACAAATCTGTATATCCCTATTCCAATTAAACTTTAAAGACTCATCTACAAACCCATTTTATGACCGGAAATAAAGTTGAATCATTTCTAAAATCTGAATTAAAAAAGAAAAATGCATTATTATTTGTATTAATAGACTCTGAGGTTTCAAACCTAGAATCATCAAAGAAATTGGCAAAAAATGTAGAAAAAATTGGAGCCTCAGCCATTCTAATAGGTGGATCTTCGGCAACTGATCAAATTGAGATGGCTCAAGTAGTCAAGGGCATTAAACAAGGAATCAAAATACCAATTATTCTATTTCCAGGTAATGTTACTGGAGTTGTTCCAGATGCTGATGCTATCCTTTTTAGTTCCCTAATGAACTCAGAAAATCCCTATTTTATTACACAAGCACAAGCGCTTGGTGCTCCAAGCGTACTCAAATTTGGTCTTGAGCCACTTCCTACCGCATATTTGGTCATTGGTGATGGAACCTCTGCCTGGTTTGTTGGCTCAGCTAGAGGAATTCCATTTGAAAAGCCAAAAATTGCAGCCGCGTATGCACTTGCGGCACAATTTCTTGGTATGAGATTTGTATATCTAGAGGCTGGATCTGGAGCAAAGTCGACGGTAACCCCTGAAATGGTAAAAACGGTAAGACAGGCATTCAACGGATTCTTGATAGTTGGGGGAGGAATTAAGGATGTGAAAACTGCAAAAGGGTTAGTTAATGCAGGTGCTGATGCCCTTGTAATTGGTACTTTCCTTGAGAAAGGTGGAAGTATCAAAAAACTAACAGAAATTGCCAAAACAATTCAAGGGACCAAGTAATACCTACTATAATGTCTGAAGATAATGCCATTTCCCGTTTAAGTGGGATAAAAATGCCAGATTATTATAGAGATTATTATTCCGATCTTTCAACTAAAACTTATAGAATTTTTGAAAGTGCAGCAGAGGCCAAATCAAGTTTAGTAGATTCTTCTGGAATAGTTGAGCCCAAAATTGCATTTGATTTAGCCGATAGGGTTGCAAAAATGCACGAAATTGATATCGCTGATCCTTTACGTGAAATATTAAAAATTAATGGAAAAGAACTTTCAGCACTAATTCTCTCAAAGGAGATTGCTTTAGGCAAATATTCTCTTCCTGAAGCCACTTTACAGGAAAAATTAGATTTAGCAGTTAGAGTAGGATTAGCCATAGTTACAGAAGGTGTTACAATTGCACCTCTTCAAGGAATAAGTGAAGTTAAGATAAAGAAAAACAAGGATGGATCTGACTATCTCTCAGTTTCTATAGCTGGACCAATGAGGTCTGCTGGCGGAACTGAATCTGCAGTAACAATGCTAATAGCTGATCATGTTAGAAAAACAGTTGGACTTTCTAAATTCCAAGCAGATTCTTTTGATGATGAAACTGGAAGATTTGTTGAAGAGTTACGAATCTATGAAAGGGAGGCTGGAAATTTCCAGTTTCATATCTTAGATGAAGATATAATTCGAGTAATCTCTAATCTACCTGTTGAACTTGATGGAGTAGATACAGATCCCTATGAGGTGGTTAACCATAAAGGAATGGTTAGGATCAAAACAGATAGAGTTAGAGGAGGAGCATTAAGGGTTTTAAATGATGGATTAATTGGAAGAGCAAAAAAATTACTCAATAGAATAGAACTCTATAATCTTGATGGTTGGGAGTGGCTTGCTGACCTAAAAGGAGCCGTCCAAACAGACGATAAACAGGAAAATGCAGCTGCAAAAAGAATGCGTGAGGTTATCACTGGACGTTCTGTTTTATCCATGCCTAACAAATTAGGAGGATTTAGACTAAGATATGGGCGTGCCTGTAATACGGGATTTGCTGCAGTTGGAATTCATCCTGTAATTGCAGAAATCTTAGATCACACTGTAGCTGTAGGAACCCAAATCAAAATTGATATTCCAGGAAAAGGGGCCACAGTAGCTTTTGTTGATTCAATAGAAACTCCAACTGTCCGCCTAAAAAATGGAGATGTTGTAAAAATTAGAGACGTAAAACATGGAATTGAAATTAAAAAAGAAATTGAAAAAATTCTACATTTAGGAGATATTTTAATTTCTTTTGGAGATTTTTTGGAAAACAATGCTCAACTTGTACCCACTGGCTATGTTGAAGAATTTTGGATTGAGGAATTAAAAGAAAAACTGGCAAAATATGAGCCTAATGACGAGTATCTAAATCAATTTCTTAACCGAAAACCTTCTTTAGATGAAGCATTAAAGATATCACTAGATTTTAAAATTCCATTATATCCGCAATTTCTTTACTTTTGGGACCAAATTTCTCCTTCAGAATTATCAAAAATTTTACAACCAAAAAAAATCAATAAAAGTTCAATAGAATATCCTCTAGATGTCAAAAAAATTCTTGAGAAATTAGGAGTTCCGCACAAACAAAAAAATTCGATTATTCTTGAAGAAAATGAAGCAAAAATTTTCTATAATTTACTCTTCAGAAAAGCACCAATAATTGACGACTCATCAGTACCTAAAATTATCTCAAAATCCTCTGAAATTCCAATAAGAAACAAGTTTTCTACATCAATTGGAGTTAGAATAGGAAGGCCAGAAAAAGCAGCTGCTAGGCAGATGAAACCTCCAACTCATGTTTTATTTCCAGTTAGTGATAAAGGAGGACCAACAAGAGACCTTCTAAAAGCGTCTAGACATGCTAATTTTTTTACCAATATTTTCAATCGTCAATGCAATAATTGTAACGAACCTTCAATTGGAATAAAATGCTCAAAATGTGGGATCAAAACATCAATAACATATCAATGCTCAAACTGTCGAGATATTCTTGATTTTCCCTTTTGCGAAAAATGTAAACGAAAAGCCTCTTCTCACTCTTACAAGTCATTTCCACTGAAAGAAAAATTACTAGCAGCCCAAGAAAAAATGGGCCTTCGGGCACAAGAACCATTCAAAGGAGTGAAAGAACTGATCAGTCAAGACAGGATTGCTGAACCACTTGAGAAGGGGTTGGTTCGTCAATATTTTGGCCTTACTACATTTAAAGATGGGACCGTCCGTTTTGATGCCACTAATTCACCCATAACTCAATTCAAACCCTCATGGATTGGAACTTCTATAGAAAAACTCAAAGAATTAGGATACACACATGATATTGACGGAAATTCAATTACAAATTCTGAACAAATAATAGAAATTCGCATGCAAGATGTTATTATTCCATATCAAAGCGGGAAATATCTTGTTTCTACTTGTAAATACATTGATACATTATTGAAAAAATTCTATGGAAAATCTCCTTTTTACAATGTTAAAAATTCTGAGGAGTTAATCGGACATCTAATAATTGGTTTGGCTCCACATACATCTGTAGGAATTGTAGGGAGGATTATTGGATTTACTGAAACCCATGTTTGCTTTGCCACTCCAAATTGGCATTCTGCAAAAAGGAGGGATGCAGATGGAGATGCCGACTCAATAATGCTTCTTATGGATAGCCTTCTAAATTTTTCAAGGCAGTTTCTATCTGATAGAATTGGGGGTCTAATGGATGCACCATTACTGATTCAGCCTTTGGTTTTACCACATGAATCTCAGCCTCAAGCTCATAACTTGGAAGTTACCAAATCATTACCCTTAGATTTTTTCAAATCAACACTTCAACAAAACAAAGCCTCAACTGTAAAATCAGTTGATATTATAGAATCACGATTAGAGACTGAAAGACAATTCTATGACTATTATTTTACCCACCCGACCTCCTCTCTTACCACATCAAAATCTCGAAGTGCGTATTCTACCCTTGGTTCCATGTTGGATAAACTCGATATGCAAATTCGAAATGCCGATATGATTGATGCGGTAAACACTTCAGAAATTGTCTCTAATGTAATATCTACACATTTGGTTCCAGACATAATGGGAAATCTTCGTGCATATGCAAGACAAAATTTTCGATGTACTGCATGTGGAAAATCTTATCGTAGACCTCCTTTAATTCAAAACTGCGTTTGTGGTCACAAATTAATTCAAAACATCACCCGAGGATCTGTGGAAAAATATCTAAAACTAGCCAAGAGATTAGTAAATAATTATGATGTGGGTGAGTATCAAAAAGGACGAATTTATGCATTATCTGACGAAATCGATCTAGTTTTTGGGAAGAAAAAGGGAGATCAGTCTCTTCTTACTGATTATACGTCTTAGATTGCTATCTTAATTTGACGTACTCGTAAGCTCCCAATTTATTATCAAAACAATATTGAACCTTCTGATAGTCTTTTCGGAAAGCTTTGATTTTTGGCAGTATTTTTTTAGGATCTTTTCTCTCAATTACAATTTCTTTGATAAAAGATGCAATTTCTTTCATCTCATTTTGTTTCATTCCAATTCTTGTTATCTCAGAGACACCCAATCTAATTCCACCAGGATGGAAATAATTGCGTCCTGCCTTGATATCTCCTGGGATTAACTGTCTATTTACAATGATGTTGGCCTTTTCTAATTCTGCTTCAACTTTACCTCCATCTGAATAATCAAGTACATTAACTGCTATTTGATGTGATTCTGTAAATCCTCTACTTTCACCTAAAACTTTGAAACCAAAATCACTAAGTGCTTCAGCAAAAACTTTTGCATTTTTTATAATTTGATTGGCATAGTCTTTTCCAAACTCTAATGCTTCAGCAAATGCAATGGCTTTTCCTGCCATATGGTGAATATGATGGCTACTAGTGAGCCCAGGAAACATTGCTTTTTTAATTCTCTCTTCATGTTCTTTTGAGCCTAAGACAAGACCTCCTTGAGGACCAAACAAAGTTTTATGCGTACTCATGGTCATAGTATCAGCTCCCTCTCGTAATGGGTCTTGGAATTTACCTCCTGCAATCAAACCTGCCACATGAGCTGCATCGTAATTGATATGAATATTATAGCTCTTAAGAAAATCCGCTAATTCTTTTACCGGATGTGGAAACAAAAATAATGATCCACCAAACATAGCCATTTTTGGAAGACGTCCATTTTTCTCTAACTCTTTGATCTTAGTTTTTGTCTTATCTACATCGATTGTCATCTCTTCGGCATTAAATGGATAAAACTCAATTTCTAACCCATGAACTAAACCCGCCGTACCTGAATGTTCTTTTTTACCATGGGAAATATGGCCTCCTGCTGGAATTGAGGGTGCTAACATAATATCTCCCGGATCTGTAAAGGCCGAGTATATTGCAAGATTGGCAACTACTCCTGAAATTGGTCTTACATCTGCAAATTTAGCCTTGTACAGTTTTTTGGCTAGTTTCATGCATTCAAACTCCACATCATCAATGTAGATACACCCAGCATAGACTCGCTCCCCGGGCCAACCTTCAGCATATCTATTACCAAAATCTGAAATTATTGCCTCACGAACAGCAGGACTGGGAACATTCTCACTGGCAATTAATGGAATAGAATTTTCAAACCATTTGTGGTGCTCTTTTAATTTTGAGAAAATTTTATCATAAGATTCTTTATTTGAGGATTTTACCATGATCTGCAAATTGATTTTCCCAATTTAAAAACACCGATTTCGGATCTTAGAAATTTTCAATTATTTGCAACGTATAAAAGGGGATTCAAAATATCTCCGTCAATGGGTATGCAAGCTACTTCCAAGGGAACTATGCCAGTTATACTGCTTAAAGAAGGCGGTACAGAAACCAAAGGAAGAGATGCTCAAAAAAATAATATAGCTGCAGCAAAGATTATTGCAGAAATTGTCCATTCCAGTCTTGGACCTAGAGGCATGGATAAGATGCTAGTTGACTCTATGGGTGATGTTACTATAACAAATGATGGTGCAACCATCTTAAAGGAAATTGATGTTCAACATCCCGCAGCAAAAATGTTGGTTGAAATTTCAAAGACGACAGATAATGAAGTAGGAGATGGAACTACTTCAGTTGTAATTTTAGCAGGTTCTCTTCTTGATTATGCTGAATCCTTACTTGACCAAAATATTCACCCAACAATAATTGTAGATGGATATAGAAAGGCAGCCAAAAAAGCAAAACAATTCCTCCAAGAAATAGCCGAAAATATTTCTCCAAATGACAAATCAATTCTCAATAAAATTGCAAAAACATCTATGCAAACAAAATTGGTCAGAAAAGACTCAGACCAACTAGCAGATATTATTGTAAAATCTATTCTTTCTGTTGCTGAAAAAGAAGGCGACAATTATCAAGTTGATATTGATGATATTAAAGTAGAAAAGAAGGCAGGGGGGTCAATAAAGGATTCTTCTATTATTCAAGGAATTGTTCTTGATAAAGAAATTGTTCATGGAGGTATGCCAAAAAAAATCACTGACGCCAAAATTGCATTGATAAATACTGCCCTTGAAATTAATAAAACCGAAACTGATGCTAAAATCAACATTTCAAATCCACAACAAATGAAAGCATTCCTAGATGAAGAAAATAGAATGTTAAAGACTATGGTAGACAAAGTAATTGGTTCAGGAGCTAATGTGGTCCTTTGCCAAAAAGGAATTGATGATATGGCTCAACATTATCTTGCAAAAGCAGGAATTATTGCAGTTAGAAGAATTAAAGAGAGTGATCTTACCAAACTAGCAAAAGCTACAGCTGCTAGAATTGTTACTAACCTTGATGATCTATTTGAAAAAGATCTAGGAAGTGCAGAAATAGTTGAAGAGAGAAAAATTGAGGAGGATAAATGGGTCTTCATTGAAGGTTGCAAACATCCAAAATCAGTAACACTTCTTCTACGAGGGGGATCTCAAAGAGTAGTAGATGAGGTTGAACGCTCAGTTCATGA
>JAQBBT010000157.1:0-3300 GCA_032125915.1 Nitrososphaerota archaeon | reverse complement strand
GGTCCCACCATTTGCTATGCATTAATGCAAGCAATTGGGATGGTAAATGATCATACCTCTGAATGTTTTAGATATCAAAAATGACTCCACGCTGAAAATTTTTCCTCAATTACCTGTGTTATTGCCTGCCCCTGCCCAATTCTTGTAAAATCCTGGCTAGTTTAGGCTCGCTTTATGGATATTTTCACGTTAATTTTATCAATGCCCGACTATTGATAGAGTTTGAGCATTTTGAATGGAAAATTATCTAGGTTCTCAAAGACTGCAGGACCTGGAATATTATTTGCTAGTACTGCAATTGGTGTATCTCATCTTGTTCAATCTACTAGAGCGGGGGCAGATTTTGGATTACTTTTATTGGGATTTGTAATAATAGTTAGTCTTCTAAAGTATCCCTTTTTCGAGTATGGCTCTCGTTATGCTAATGTTACACAAACAAGCATAATTGATGGATACAAAAAACTAGGAAAACCTGTGCTGTGGATGTATTTTCTAATAACTATAGCCTCAATGTTTTTTGTAACGGGGGCGGTGGGGTTTGTAACTGCCGGATTTTTTGAAAATCTTTTTGGATTAGAGTTTCTTGGGCAATGGAGCATAATTCTTTTGTTTGGAATATGTGTTCTAATTCTTGCAATAGGGAAATACAATATTTTAGATAGTTTGATAAAGATAGTGGCGATTGTCCTTTTGGTTTCTACAGTTAGTGCATTTTTACTAGTCTTGTGGAATGGACCCCTTGAACCTGCTGAAGACTTTATTCCAAAGGAACTATGGACAGGAACTGGAATTTTCTTTTTGCTTGCTTTAATGGGTTGGATGCCAACTGCACTTGATATATCTTCATGGAATAGCTTGTGGACCCTTGAGAGAATGAAACAAACAAACTATAGACCAAAACTTAAAGAAACATTATTTGAATTTAGACTAGCATATGCCATAACTGCAATTTTAGCAGTAATGTTTGTGACACTTGGCTCGTTCATATTTTTTGGTTCAGGCGAAGAATTACCCAACAACAATGCTGATTTTGCACACGAGATAGTAACTCTGTATACTCTGACGATAGGTGATTGGAGCTATCTGATTATTGCCGCAGCTGCATTTGCAGTAATGTTTGGCACCATTATTGCAGTCTTTGATGGCTATTCTAGGTCTTTGCAGCGTACTGTTGAGTTGATTTTTACCAAAAAAGAGGAGGTAATACGCACGAAATTCCGTTCTTTTTACAATTTGTTTTTGTTTGTATTGTTGATTGGATCTTTGATAGTTGTGTTGCAATTTGGAGGAAATCTTCGGGAACTAGTTGATTTTGCAACAGTTCTTTCATTTATGATCGCTCCTGTAATTGCAATTATTAATTTTAGATTAGTTACAGGAAAATTCTTAGATAAAGATATGCAACCCTCTATTTGGTTGAAAGTTCTGAGTGTGGTAGGGATTTTATTTTTAAGTGTATTTGCAATTTACTTTTTACTCACAAGATTTTGATTCTTTCATTATATTATCAAAAAATAAACAAACCATACAGTTGAAATTTGAAAAATTTAATTCTTTGATCGGCTTGTTTTTAGTAATCACCATCCTTAGTTTTTCTGTAACTTTTCCCATGGATGAAGCTTTTTCTCTAAGATATCTTGATTATGATCTCGATGGCGTTTTAGATGAAGATGATGAATGTCCACATATGCCTGAGACATATAATCAATTCCAAGACATGGATGGCTGTCCGGATTCCGTTTCTGAAGAAATAACATCATATCAATTCCCAGACAGTGATGGTGATGGATTGGAAGATAGAAAAGATAGCTGTGTTTATTTGCCGGAGATCTGGAATAATTATCTTGATGATGATGGATGTCCAGAAATTGTTCCTACTCTATCTAATATGGTAAAGGATTTTGATTCTGATGGTATTCCAGATTTAACTGATGCTTGTCCAAACAAAAAAGAAACTATTAATGAATTCAAAGATGCCGATGGCTGTCCAGACTCCTTGGGTTCATCCTTATCTAGAAATTCATTTAATTCATCTATGGATTATGATCAATGTCTGGGTGATAAGCTCCCTACTCTTCGAATTAATTCACAAGAGATAGTCTGTGTAAATTTGGAGACTGCTAAAAGATGGGAACAATTAGGTATTGCAGAGATTGTCATGCCTTTAGTAATTGAAGACACCATCCAACCTGGAGATCTTCAAGAGAAAATCATTTCAAAAACTAAGCCTGAAATTGAATTGCCTAATTATTCTGACCAAACAAAAATTCCTCAAAAATTATTAACATCGGATGATGTCTCATCATTAACTATTCTGGATACTGATAAGACTGTAATTGGACAGGATATTTCTTATCCCTCTGGTTCACCTCAGATTGTCTCAAAGATTGTTACCATTCCCGTAGGTGCAGAAACTGGAACCCACATTCATGAATATCCAATGTTTGCATATGTTCTGGAAGGTGAAATTATAGTGGATTATGGAGATCAAGGAATCAAGACATTTGCAAAGGGTGATTCGTTAATTGAGGCCATCAACTTTGACCATAATGGGAAAAACATGGGTAATGAACCTGCAGAAATTCTAGTTGTTCTAATGGGCGAAAATTAAATTTTTATTCTAATTTCATTAAATCTTTCACTCACCGTTTAAATCTAGAAAGAAATATGATGGGGTGGCTATGAAATTTAACAAAATTTTCATCATTACTGTGATGTCCTTACTTGTCATATCTTCTTTAGGACAGCATGCTTTAGGTTATGGGGGTCCTCCAGAACAAAGTAGTGCAGGAAATTATACTGTAGAGATAAACTTTGATAAAGAATCATACCATCTTGGAGAATCAATAACATTTTCTGGAAGTGTCAACAAGTATGATGAAGACAGAGATTTACGGATTTCAATTTTTGATTCTAAGAACAACCTAATTGTGACTCAAAAAATTGCAGTCAATTCTGATGCCACATTTTCCTATAACATTACACTAAATGAGAAATTTCTTGAAGGAGAATACAAAGTCAAATCTCAATATGGAAGCTCAAAGGCAACAGTAGAAATCATATCATTTATGATAAATTCTGGCGAAATCACATCTTTAGAACAAGAACCATCTACTGGTGCAAAAATACCTGATTGGGTTAAGAATAATGCGGGATGGTGGGCAGATGGTCAGATTGACGACAATTCATTTGTCCAGGGAATCCAATTCATGATTAAAGAAGGATTAATGAAAATACCTGTAACTGAACAAGGTTCAGATTCGCAAGACAATAAAGTCCCTGATTGGGTTAAGAATAATG
>JAQBBT010000156.1:0-11482 GCA_032125915.1 Nitrososphaerota archaeon | reverse complement strand
CACAAAACAACACTCACCATTAAAACAGTTTTCATCAGGCATAAACGCCCAGGACATAAAATGTAAAGAGGCACTTTCTCTTGTTTTCAAAAACTCCAATTCCCACCCTGCCTGTGTTAAACCATCAAGTATTCAAAAATTAATTGAGAGATGATGGGCAAATGATAATACGACAGAACACATGATGGAGATAAAAAACTGGTCTGCCATTAAGATGGCAAGTTTAAAATTCCTCAAGTTATAAAAATAACAACTCTAAGAACCCATCATTCCTACCATCTTTGGAGGAGTCCTGTATGCCTTGTTTACAAAAATATCATTATCGGCACTAATCATCACAAATTCCATAGAGTTTTCTGAAGGTGGTGAGAGCAGAATTTTGTCTCCTGGTTCTAAGATTCTAAGATCCAGTATATCACCATCTCCAAAATTTACATGGATGTTTGTAAGGGGTTTTGAGCCAGTATTTTGGATTGTTACCCGTCCGACATCAAACAAATTTTGTCTATCAATTATAGGATCAACAAAAACATCATAATCCTGCATTGGCACTGACATTTTTATCACGTCAGAGCCAAAGATAGCTGCCATTATTCCAAGACCTGCCAACATTACAATAATTAAAAGCGTGTATTTTTTCACCATAGATATTGAGTAATTCTAATAATTAAAATTGATTATTCGACTTTGACACCGTTCCAAAATGCCACCATCCCTTTAATCTTGGTTGCAGCATCATTTGGTTCAGCATAATACCAAGCACAGTCTTTGTTGGTCTTGCCATTAACATTCACAGAATAATAATTGGCCATTCCTTTCCATCCACAAAATGAGGTAAAATCAGTTTTTTGAAAGTATTCTTTTTTTACAGAATCAATTGGAAAGTAATGATTCCCATCAACTACGATAGTATCATCGCTTTGTGCAATTACAACATCATTCCATGTGGCTTTCATATTTTTTTAGTGTAAAGTATCTATTTAAAAAAATTTCCAAATTAAATTTCTTGTAAATATAAAGTTGAGATATTTCTAAAATCGTGGCATTATACTTAGTCTTGATTTTGTAGAAACTGCAATTATTGAAATAATTGCCACGGCTAGAATCAAAGCTGCGATTGCACCAAATTCTGGAATGACCTTACCCTGAATTATTTCAACTTCAATAGAATCTTGTAATTCTGAGGCAATTCCTTGGTTGGCAGTAACTGTATAAATTCCATCTTCAGTCCACAGTGGTCCACCAGTCTTGATTTTAACTGTAAACTGCCCATTAGCATTTGGAGTTATTTGTTCTACTGACACCAAGTTTCCATTTGGTGAATGTATTGAAAAGGTAACGTCAGTATCCCTTGTAACTGAAGTACCAGTAATGGTGATGGTGTCAGAACCTTCAAGTGCTTCAGCTGATATTTCAAGTCCAGCATAAACTACTCTATCACCAGTTCCAGGTGCTGCAACTTCAGTTTCTTTTACTATTGATTTACCTGTCACTGTGAATTCTATCCTTGCCGTCTCATCAAGATCACCGTGACTTGCAACAACAGTGTATGAGCCTACCTTAAAACTTGGAAGTGGAGGATGAATTAATCGCTTAAACTCACCATTTTTATCAAATGGAACTTGGGGTGAAAAAACAACTTCGCCATCAGGGGCAATAACTGTAAGGGTTACAGGAATGAAATTAGACACACCAGTTATTGTTCCATATACCAAAACGCTATCAGCAGATTGAATATTGTCTTGGTCAGAATTCAATGTTATTGTACCTTCTGCAAATGCAGAGGATATCGGAATTAAAGAAACAGCAAGTAATACCAAAATTGAAACTCTTAACATACCATCAATAAAAAAATCTCAAATATATATGAATTAGCCCTCATCGATCAATAGTAATCATCTTATCGATCTAAAATTTCAAATTTTTTTGAATGAATTTTGAAAGATGAAATTAATTTCAAAACATATGCAATATTTCAAAATCAAATAAACTGTGTATAGATTTTGTTTTATTCCCCTTTGATCTCTTCACGTGTCTTAAAATCAGGTTTTATTCCAAGTGAATCATAGTTGCCAGAAGAGCAGGTAAAACACATAGAGTCTTTGGGTATCCCTACAGCTGCTGCAAGATTTTCCGCATCATTAAATCCTAAAAAGTCAGCCCCAATATCACGTCTTACCATTTCAGTAATCTCCTCAGGAGTCATCTCTTTTCCATTTGTAAAAGTGGCAAGTTCTTGCTGCGATGGAAAGTCAATTCCAGCATAACATGGAAAATTAATTTGAGGATATGTAATTACCATGCTGATTTTTTTAGCCCCTGCCCGCCTCAATGCTTTGATAATGGCCTTTGAGCTTGTACCTCGAACTAGACTATCATCAATTACAACTACATGTCTACCTTCAATAATTTCGCTAATTGGAATAATCCACCGATTAATTTCTACTCTGTCTGACTGGTGTGGCTCAATAAAACTTCGTAACGGTCCTTTCTTGCTATACCTATCTTTGAGTAGTCCTTCATCAAAAGACACTCCCAACTCTTGAGCATATCCAAGTGCTGCTGGTCGTGCTGAATCTGGCACTGGAATTACCAAGTCTGCGTCTTTTATAGGAAATTTTTTTGCAAGAAATTGTCCTATTCTTTTTCTAGAGACATAGATGTTTTTTCCCTCCATCTTACTTGACGGATGTGCAAAATATGTAAATTCAAAAGAGCAGTGGGCTCTGGAATCATCAGTTGCAAATCGTTCTGTTTCCAAGCCATCTTTGCTTATCTTGATTAGTTCTCCTGGCACAACATCTCTTTGCAGTTGAGCACCTACTGCAGATACTGCCGATGATTCAGATGCAACAATGTAAGTATCATCAGATTCTTTGTAGCCCAATACCATCGGTCGAAACCCTTTAGGATCTCGTGCAGCATATACAGAATTGTCATCAGAGATAAAAGTAAAACAGTAAGAACCAACCATTTCATTTTTTAAAATTGAAAGGGCTTTTCCCATTCCCCCATTCTCAGAAATTAACGATACAAGTCTTTGTGCAGCAACTAGAGTGTCACTTGCATTTTGAGGTGTAAATGAGCATCCTCCAACCAAATTGGATAGTTCTTGGACGTTTGCAATGGTTCCATTGTGAGCAATACACAAATCTTTTACTTTTAGTGGTTGTGCGTTTTCAAGTGAGCTTCTGCCCATGGTAGAGTACCTCACATGTCCAATTACTGAAGGTGAGCAATAGTCCTCTGTGATTTTTTTAAATTCAGAAGATGCCGAGGATACTAATCCTAATTTTTTTAGAGGGGATTTATTTGGAATTGCAATTCCCCACGCTTCTTGTCCCCTGTGTTGTAATGCACGTAATGCATCAATTGCCATAGGAACTACATTAGTCCCACTTAGACTAAAAATTCCTACAACGCCACAATTTTCCTTAACCAAATCTATTTTGACTCCTTTCTCGTGCGTAAATTTTAAACCGCAATCCGGTCAGATAGAATGATAAGTTTTCAGAGAATTTCACTCCTTTTAAGACCAACCTGACTTTGGATATAATTTTGATTAATAAAAATGCTAATCATCGGATACGATCAGAATTTAGACATTGCAGATTTCCAGATGAGGTCCATACAGATGAGTTTTTTAAAATTGTGAGGGATTTGGTGAATGGCAAGACTTGGGAGAATTATGACAAACTGCCAAACTATACAATTAATGTCATATCTCATAAAATATCAAAAATAAGGGCCAAGATGTGCCTGATTTGACTAGTCTTTCAGGGGTATCTCTAACCCAATGTTTTCAAGATTTGGATCGCTATAAGGCTTATTGTGTGTGCAAATAACTATTCAGCCTGAAAATCTGACTTTGTATCAAATGACATGTGATTTAGGTAACATCTAATTATATTATTGAATTTGGTTTTTACAATATTCAAAATAATTTCAAACTATTCAAAAAATAATTCATAATCCTAGTAGAGATTATGATATTTACATTTCAATTAAAATGTTAATTTCTAAACTGTAAAAAAATAATGTTACATATACCAATATTTTAATACAAACTGATTCCATTTTATATTTGGCGATAGGAGTGGAACAGAAATGTCAAAATTGTAGCACGATGCTTGAAGAGGGTCTTCTTTCTTACTGTTCATCTAAATGTCAATATGAAGCCTTCCAAAAATCCGAATTAAGTAAGCCCGTTGGCAAGTCTTCTTATTAATATTTCATAACGACCGTTAACGATTAAAGTCAAATATTATTTAAAAAATTTGCCAAGTTCTATTGTTTGTTTGACATCATAATTTTCTCCAGCAAAATCTCCTAAAATACTGTTATCGTTTCTCAATTCTCATCCTTCCCCAAAAAATAATTTCAAAATTAACCATGCATTACCAACTCTCTTAACGAATTTAGCCAGGTCTTTTGCGCCTTATCAACGCTTAGATCAATTATAGATTTTTTTCCTTTGTTGAATTGAATTTTTTTGCCACCAAATTTACCAATTATCTTATAGGATACTTTGTTTTTCTGCAAAATCTTTTCTAATTCTTTAAGATTTTTCTTTTCTAAAACAAGAAGATACCTAGAGTGACTCTCAGAAAACAAAATTCTATCAGAATCAAGTTTTTCTCCAGGAACTTTATCCAATAAAATTCGACATCCTATTTGATTGGTCATGCATATCTCAGATGCTGCAATTGCAAGCCCACCCTTTGAACAATCGTGTGCAACTTTGATGAGTCCCTTCTTAATTATATCCAGTACAGAGCCCATGTTTCTTTTGGATTCTTCAAAGTCTACTATAGGGCAATTTCCGCCAATGAATTTGTGAATGTATTCATAATATTCAGAACCTCCAAGTTCATCTTTGGTATTACCGACTATTACCAGACAATCAGCAGATTCTACTTTTTGTGAAACAAGTGGTTTTTTATCAATTAGTCCCAAAATTCCAATTAGAGGAGTTGGTTTGATTGGGCCTTTAGGCGTCTCATTGTATAGGCTTACCTTTCCTCCAATGCATGGAATTTTAAAGTATTTTGCAAAATCAGTTATTCCTTTTAGAGATTCTAGAAACGTCCAAAAAATTTCAGGGTCTTGAGGATTTCCAAATTGTAAATGATCAAGCATTCCAATAGGTTTAGCTCCAGTACACACAACGTTTCTACAAGCTTCCTCAAAGCATCCAATTGCACCTTCACGGGGATTAATGTAGCAATGTTTTGGATTACCATCAATTTTTGCTGACAAGAATTTTCCATTATCTAATCTTAAAACAGATGCATCACCTCCTGGTTTTACCACTGTTCTTATTCCAACCTCGTGATCATATTGACCGTACACCCAGATTTTACTGGCGATGTTTGGAGATGCAATCAGTTTCATCATTGTTTTTGAAAGATTTGAAATGGGTTTGAATTTTTTTTCTTTTTGTATAGTTTTTAGATATGCGGGTTTTTTTGATGGTCTATCAAGAAGTTGTGCATTTGCTACAATGTCAGTGGAAATATTTGCAAATGTTTTCTGTCCTTTTTTTATTTGCATGTGATTTCCAGAAGTAACATGACCAATTACAGAACACACAATACTGAATTTTTTACAAATTTCTTCTAGTTTTTTTAGTTTTTGTTTACTTGTAATTATCAGCATTCTTTCTTGTGATTCAGAAACCATAATTTCATATGGATGCATTCCGGGTTCTCGAGCGTGTACCTTATCAACATCTATTTCTATTCCAATCCCCAAAGTATCTGCAGTCTCAGATACTGCACAGGATAATCCACCGCCCCCAAGATCCTTCAAAGCATGGATTAGATGATGATTTCTGGCCTCAATTATTGCCTCTATGATTAATTTTTCAATAAAAGGGTCAGGAATCTGAACTGCAGATCTATCTTCGGATTCAAGAGAATCTGAGGCAAATTGTGAGCCTCCAATACCATCACGTCCAGTAGGGCCACCCATCAAAACTACAAGATCGCCTTTGTTGGCATGGTTTTTTATTAGATTTTCTTTTTTGCCAAAGCCAACTGCTGCAACATCCACTAGCGCATAATTGGAATAACACTCATCAAATTCTACTTCCCCTCCAATTGTAGGAATTCCTAAACAATTCCCATAATCTGCAATTCCAGTTACAGCATTTTTAAAAAGCCATCTTGCTTGTTTATCCTTTTCAATATTTCCAAATCGCAGCCCGTCAAAAATTGCAATAGGTCTTGTACCGGTAGATAAAATATCCCGAATAACACCACCGACCCCAGTAGCTGCCCCCCCATAAGGTTCAACTGCAGAAGGATGATTGTGGCTTTCAATATGGGCAGTAATTACATATCCATCTCCAACATCCAAAACTCCAGAGTCATAGCCCTTCTCAGAAATAACCAAGGGTCCAGTCATTGGCAACATTTTAAGATGTTTTTTAGATGACTTGTAGGAGCAATGCTCAGACCACTCAGCTGCTACAATCTGAAGTTCGGTAGATGTAGGTTCTCGTCCAATTTTGGATTTTAGATAAGCTAGTTCTTGTGGCTCTAAACTCAATGTTTAACACCCATAGTACTAAGTAGTGATTCAAAAATTAGTGATGATGGTTTGTTATCAATTGGGTTAATCTCAGATTCAACTGCACGTTCTGGATGCGGCATCATACCAACAACATTTCCATCCTCATTGCATACTCCTGCAATTCTATCCGACGAACCATTTACAATTTTGTCATATCTGAAAACAATTTGATTATTTTTCTTCAATTTTTTTAAAGTATCATCATCAACAAAGTATCTGCCTTCTCCATTAGCAATTGGAATTGGAATTTTTTGATTTAATTTGAACTGGTTAGTAAAAGGAGTCTGGTTGTTTTCAACTATCAAATTTGTCCATTCACACATAAAGTTCAAGGAATTATTTTTGAGAAGTGCACCGGGCAATAATCCAGATTCGACTAGAATTTGAAATCCATTACATACCCCCAAAATAGGAATTCCTTTTTCTGCCATTTTTTGAACATCTTTTATTATTGGGCTGTGGGCAGCAATTGCCCCTGCCCTTAGCCTGTCACCATAAGAGAAGCCTCCCGGAAGAATTACTGCGTCAATATTTTTTGGGATACCTTTTTCATGCCAAAAATATTGAGCATCGAGGTTAAAGACATCAGTCAGTACATGAAACATATCTCGATCGCAATTACTACCTGGAAAAACTACAACTCCGACCTTCACAGTGTTTTCACCTAAACGAGATATTTAATTTGAATCTAGCCAAAAAAATTTATTGGAATGAATCATTATGATCGGTATGGGACAGGTACAAGACATTATGGAAAAAAATGTCATTACACTAGAGTATAACAAATCCGCCCTTGATGCATCAAAAATATTAAAAGAAAAAGAGATCAGCTTCCTGGTAATACAAAAAGATGGCAACCCAATTGGTCTTGTCACAGAACGAGACATTGTCAGAAAGATTGCAGCAGAGGACAAAAAATCATCAGAATTAACAATCCAAGAAGTCATGTCAAAGAATTTCAAATGGGTAAAACCAGAAGAGGATATAGAAAATGCAATTCAAAAGATGTTAAATAATAACATCAGAAGGCTGTTGGTCTTGAATAATGATAAACTGGTAGGCGTAATCACACAAACAGATCTTTCGGTGTTTCTTAGAAGTAAGCTTTTGATAAATAGCACAGTTGACAAACTAGAATCAGACTAATCAAATACACTTACAGTGACTTTGCTTACCATTGGATTGTAAATGCGCAATTCATCACAAATTTCATGAATTTTTAATTCTGCTGATTTTTTATCTTTTTCCTTGATGGTGAATTTTAACATCTTGGCAGTCTTGATTTTAGATACAGTTTTGTGAGTGCCTTTTAGCACCAAATCATTTAGTATTGTTTGGCCTTCTGGATCACTAATTCCAGGCTTGTTTTCAATAGTCACATGAACAGTAAAAGTCGCCATGAATGTCTTGCAAAATAAAATTGAGGTTAATCTATCTTCCGAATATTTGTGCTTTTATACCTTGATTGTGAATGACATCAGACACATGGTTTTGAGGATGAGTTGTCATACATTGCACCACCCAAAATCAGTATCCTTATAGAAATTTAATTCATAGTTTTTTAATAAAATCAATATGTGTTTTGTAAAGGCCTTCTACATATTCGGGATTTTTTATGATTAAAGATTGTTGTACCAAATTTTCCTTTGATACCAACATATTTTTTTCAAGAACTCCTTGCTGATCTAAACTTGTACATATTTTTTGCCACATTGTTACTTCGGGCATATTTCTGTTGGCAGTAGCATAGTAAACATAGAGAAACCTAATCTTGTAATGTTCATCAAGAGTCAAATTTTTTCCTAGAAAATATTTTCGCTTTAATTCTTGAAAATAAACTAACCCCTTTGCAGTTAAAACATAATCAAATAATTTTGGATAATCATCAAGTGTGATTGGATGCAATGGATCCTGCTCATTTATTTCCATCATTGTCAATTGAGGTTTTCCTTTTCAATATTTTTTGATTTAATTTATGCCTTGGATTTCTTCAATCCTTCTTCTAAAATAATATTCAAAACATGAGAAAAGCTCACAGATTTAGAAGACGACTTTATCATTTTTGCTTGAAGATTTCTCAATTTTTCAGCATTTGAATCATCCAATACAATGGTAACTCTAGCACCCACGATATTATAATCATTTTTTCATATAAAAGAAGTTATTATTGCAGAATTTTGGGCTCATAATGGAATTTATAATAGAATATACCAAAAATAACAATTGTCAAAACAAAGATACTGGAAGATAACACCAGAAGAAATTGAAAACTTTACCTATAATGAAAATAAATTACTAAATTGGGAAATTAAGTGTATAAGAGAGCCTGAAGATGGTGCAATTTTCATCGGTTTGTTTCTTTACAGGCATGGTACTCCATGGGATTATGAATCAATAAAGGGTATCACCTATTATCACAATAACATTCCTCGCTCAGAATTACCAACCATTACTAAATTTCTTCAGGACAAATTTGGTGGAAAAGAGATGGAAAAAAGTGAAAGAGTGTTCCTAAAAGATTCAAAAGAAATCTTCTCAGGCAAAGATATTGCAGCGTTGGCAAAAGAAATGGAGGTAAAATTTAACACAAAAGCAGTAATCACAATGGAATTTCAAGACCTTAGCCAAGAAGAAATGACAGAGGGTGGTTTTCCAGAATCAAAACTACTCCCAATACCGGGAAATTGATAAGTTAGTTTAAGATAGATAGACCTCAGATGTCCGAGTTAAATGAAATACGTCAGCACCTCGATGAGCTCAGAAAACGTGTTTTACGAATTGTTATAGTTATTGGAATAATTTCAATTTTCATACTTACGTTTCATGCAGAACCATTTGAATTTGCGGGGACCACTTTATACTATCCAATTCCAGAACCACTTGATAGCATTGCAGCACAAATCACAAATCACATGAGAGAAAGTCTCGTTCCAGAAAATGTAGATTTAATTCAAACAGCTCCTGGTCAAGCCTTCTTTGCTCAAGTCTACATTGCAGCTTTGGCTGGAATCGTCATAGGCATGCCAGTGATCATCAAAGAGTTAGTTGGTTTCATAAAACCTGCCCTAAAAGAAAATGAAATTAATGTGGGTAGAAGTATTTCTATTCCGGCTATCGTATTATTTGTAACAGGTTGTGTTTTTTCATATACATTTGTTATTCCATATATTCTTGATTTCTTGTATCGATTTGGTGAGTCTGCAGGTCTAGTCACCTTTCTTAACATAATGGATTTTGTTACATTTGTTTTACAATTTTTGTTAGCATTTGGATTGTCATTTCAGCTTCCTCTGATAATGTATGCAATCACAGGATCAGGTATGATTGATGCAAGTTTTTGGAGAAAAAATATACGATACGCAATTGTGGTTATTGTTATTTTTGGTGCAGTGATAACACCGGACGGTAGTGGAGTGACCATGTGGTTTGTTGCAGGACCAATGATGGTATTGTATTTTGCAGGGATGGTCATAATTGAGCGTAAAGAACGAAAAAAGTTGAACACTTAAATCTAAAATCTGTGAATGGATAACTAGAATGTTTCTGATGAATATCACTAATTTCGTTTTCGGTCCAGAGTTGATAATCCTCGTAATTGTAGTTGGAATCTTGATTTTTGGGGCAAAGAAAATCCCAGAGCTGGCAAAGACCTTTGGAAAAGCCAAAGGTGAGTTTGAAAAGGGAAAAATTGAGGGTGAGAAAGAGCTAAAAGATTTCAAAGAGAAAAACTCCGGCGATGTCAATAGTAATGAAACAAAATCAGACTAGTTTTCTGCAATCAAAATTAATTCATCCATAATCCTTGAAAATTCATTTTCAACCTTAATTTTCCCAAAAATTCCTGCTAGTCGCATAGAACCTTTTGGTTTAAAATCCACAGTAACAACAATTCGTGTGCCATCAGGTGTTTGTTCATACTTTTCAGTAATGTGAGTTCCCTTTACATCTCCGCCAACAATAAAAATTTCATGACTATTTGGCTCATCAACTACATGTTTTGCCATAACTATGAATTCCTTTCCAGCCAGCTTAAGATGTTCCTCTACAAGGATAGTGTTTGATCTAACAGAGATTATTCTAATTGATGGAAAAAATTGTGGTAATATTTTTTGGAGTGATTTAAAATTTGTAACAATGTCAAAAATTTTTTCCCTGTCCACATGGGTGAATTTTTCAAATTTTACTTTTGCCAATTGTGATTTAAAAAGTTCCCCATCGAGGGTATAAATCGTGCTCTAAATCAAACTGGTCTAAACATTTGCCCACGCCATGATTTACAATATCATCTATAGTTTTTGGCTTTGTATAAAATTCAGTAACAGGTGGCAAAATCACAACACCAATTCTAGATAATTTTAACATGTTTTCAAGATGGATTGCAGAAAGAGGGGTTTCCCTAACCATTAAAATTAATCGCCTAGATTCTTTTATTGTCACCCCAGCAGCTCTTGCAACTAGAGTATCATCATATCCATTTGCAATTGCAGATAATGTTTTCATACTGCAAGGAGATACAATCATCCCATCAACCTTGTGAGTTCCACTTGAAACACTTGATGCCATATTTTTCTCATCAGATGTGTTAGTAGCCAGAGATTTTACGTCATCTGATGTGTATTCAGTTTCCATACTGATGCATTTTTCAGCCCACTGGGACATTATCAAATGAGTTTCAACGTTTAGTTTTTTTAGAACCTCAAGCATTCTAATTCCATAGATTACTCCAGTACTACCAGTAATTCCAATAATTAATTTCATGTATGCTCTATTGCTTTATGGTATTTTATCTAATGGTTACAAAACAGAATTTAGCACTAGTAATTTTGAGTATCATCGCTTTGTGCCTCATCTAATTCCTTCTGAATCTTTCTTCTTTTAAGCCATAAAGATACACCTCCTACAGCCA
>JAQBBT010000155.1:0-13106 GCA_032125915.1 Nitrososphaerota archaeon | reverse complement strand
CCCAGCAGGTGCTGAGGAGATCGAAATTATCGGTACATTTGTAGTCCCAGAATTTGGTGCAATCGCAGCTTTGATTCTAGCAGTGGCAATTATTTCAATAATTGCAGTTTCTGCAAAATCAAGACTAAGTATTATGCCAAGATACTAAACCTACAACTTTTTTTCATTTTTTAAATATCTATAAATATCAAGATATATGGTGTTGAATCAGTATGAATTTGAAAGGTTCAAGAATATCAATTGCGCTAGTCGTAATGGCATTATCACTAATATCAGTAAGTTCAATTCAACAAAATGTTTTCGCTGAAATGATGGGAATGTCTTTGACTGCAGAAGCATCAGAAGGATCAGATACCATCTTAATTCGTGGTCAAACAGCATCACAGGTTACGGATATTACATTTACTGTGACATCTCCTGATGGATTCAATAAATTAGCCTTTGATCAGATAACCCCTGATGCAAACGGAAAATTCTCTACAGAATTCAAATTAAGTCCATCATGGAAACAAAATGGTTTCTACACAATAACTGCAATGCAAAGTGTAGGTGCAAATTCATTATACACTATGGCAGTAGAAGTGGAGGTAATTAATGAGATGACAACTGAGACGTTAATAACAGAATCAAATTTGGAAACAGGTTTGTTCGTTCCAAAACTTGAGAACCTATCCATGAAAGGACTAACCATGAGAGCCAACGCGTTGGAAGGCTCAACCAATATAGGAATAACAGGACATTCTGATAGAACAAACATAGATGTTACACTAAAGGTCATAGCACCAAATGGTAATGTGGTTTCTGTTGATCAAATCACACCAGGTCTTGATGGTAAATTTACCAAAGATATTACAACTGGAGGTCCCCTATGGACCCAAGATGGGATCTATAAAGTAACAGCTCAGCAAGGAGAGTCCTCAGATCATAAGGTTTCAATCGAAGTGGAAATTATTGATGGGAAAGTGATACCAGAATTTGGTGCAATCGCAGCTTTGATTCTAGCAGTGGCAATTATTTCAATAATTGCAGTTTCTGCAAAATCAAGACTAAGTATTATGCCAAGATACTAGATCTATTACTTTTTTTCATTTTTTAAATATACATAAATAGAGATTCCTGTGAATCGCATACAAGATGAACAACCGTACAACGTTCGCGCTACTAGCTGTTTTGACTGCAGTCGGTACTTTAACTGTGTCATCAGCACATGGTCAAGCATGTGTCGATTGTGAATTAGATGATCCTAGAGTAATAGCAAAACAATTACTATTAAGGGATCTTCCGATTTCATTTTGGACTGATAAATCAACATATGACCATAATGATACAATTATTGTAGAAGGCCGTGTAGCAAATGTAAATTCTGGGGTTCCAGTAACACTTACCGTGATGAGTTCTTTAAATTCTATTATCACAATTGGCCAAATTCCTGTTGATGATATGGGTAATTTTAGAACAACACTCAGTACAGAAGGTAATCTTTGGAAATATGATGGAACATATTACATTAATGTCAACTATGGAAGCGCTGAGAAAAACAACAAAGTGCTAATAGAATTAGTTAATGGAATGGATTCCAAACCAACTACTGGACAACCAATTAAAACATGTGGTAAATCAGAATTATCCGTAGAAGGTAATTGTGTACCATATAGTATTTCAGGAGGAATTGTAACAGGTGCAGCTGTCAATACTAACGATAATTCTCTTATCGTGATGATCAGTGCAAATGAAGATGGAACAATCACATTAACCCCATCCAAAAATGTCCTCGAGGGTGCCTTTATGGTACTTGTAGATGGAGAAGAATGGGATGATTCTGAAATTGATGGAAATAAAATCACAGTCATGTTCCTAGCAGGTGCTGAGAAGATTGAGATTATCGGCACACATGTAATCCCAGAATTTGGTGCACTCGCAGCTTTGATTCTAGCAGTGGCAATTATTTCAATAATTGCAGTGTCTGCAAAATCAAGACTAAGTATTATGCCAAGATACTAGACCTACAACTTTTTTTCATTTTTTAATTTTTGATAGTAAAGGAGATATAGAAATAATAATGCATGCTTTTTGTGAATGTTAAGATTTTTTTTGTTTTAATTTTATTGACATTTTCTAGCTTTCCAGCTTTTGCTCAAAGTGACGAAATTCCATTTCTCACAGTAAAAACAGACGATAATCACTATGACGAAGGTGATACAGTTGTAATCTCAGGCCAAGTTGCAACTGTAATTGTTGATACACCTATCATTCTGCAAGTGTTTTTTGAAGAAACGAAATTAGTTGAGATTGATCAATTTTTCCCAGCACAAGATGGTAGTTATTCCCACACCATGATTGCTGAAGGAGAATTATGGAAAAATGACGGAGAATATAGGGTTAGGATATCTTACGGAACAGGAAATATTGCAGAATCAACAATTTCTTTTACACCAAAACAAGAATATCTAGAAACTACAGATAGTTTTGAAGTAGAAATTCCAAATGGGGGAACTTTCGATATAGAATATACGATCCTAGGAGGTACAGTCAAAGATATTATTCTTGAGCCGGATAATTTTACATTGCGAGTTCTAATCGAAGCGCCAGATGAAGGAACCATTTCTCTTAAACTTCCAAGAGAATCAATAGATGCGGAAAAACCCAATGGTCAAGATGAGACATTCATTGTTCTCATAGATGATATTCAGGTAATCTATAAAGAAACTGAAACTAATTCCCAATTAAGATTCATTTCAATTAATTTTGAACAAGGAGCATCTGAAATAGAAATCATAGGTACCACTGTAATACCAGAATTTGGAACTGTAACTGCCTTGATTTTAGTATTAGGAGTGATGATTACAATTGGGTTCACCAAAAACAAGTTTCAATTGAAAATTTAATGTTTAGATTAAAAAGAATATTTTTCTTTAAATGGCGAAACAGATCGAAGTTCTGTGACCACATTTTTTAATATGTCAACTGTTTTATCCATCTCTTCTAAATTATTTGAAATTCCAATGGTTAATCGCAAAGAGCCAGTAATTTGTTCATGTGAAAATCCCATAGCTTGAAGTACATGAGATGCTTTTTGTATTTGGACTGAACAAGCAGACCCAGTAGATGCTGCAATTCCATATTCATCTAATTTTATTAAAAGATCTTCGCCATTAACACCAAGAAAAGTCAAGTGGATATTATTTGGCAATCTAGTTTCAGGATGACCGTTCAAGGTAACTTCAGGAATCTCTTGCATAATTTTGTTAGAAAGGTAATCTCGTAACTCTTTCATTCTAGAAATATTTTCCAAAAGATTGACTCTTGAGAATTCACATGCTTTTCCAAATCCCACAATATTGGCTACGTTTTCTGTTCCAGAACGTAGCCCATTTTCTTGACCACCACCTAGAATTACAGGATCTATTGAAATTCCCTTTCTAATGTAGAGGGCTCCAATTCCTTTAGGGCCATTAATTTTATGAGAAGAGATAGATAGTAAGTCTACTCCTAACTCTTTTACATCGATTGGAATTTTACCTGCAGCTTGAACAGCATCTGTATGAAAGATAATATTTTTCTCTTTACAAATATTGGCAAAATCAAATATGGGTTCTACAGTCCCTACCTCGTTATTACCAAACATTATAGATACCAAAGAAGTATTTTCAGTGAGATTATTTTTTAAAATTAATGGATCTACCAGCCCATAATTATTTGCAGGCAAATAGATTATATCAAACCCTTCTTTTTCTAATCTTTTGCATGGCTCTAAAATAGCATCATGCTCAATTGACGATGTAATAATACGAGACCTAGGATTTTTTTTTGCAATTCCATAAAGAGCGGTATTATTTGATTCAGTTCCACCAGAAGTAAATAAGATTTCAGAAGAGTCTGCGTTAATTAAATTCGCAACCTGTTTTCTCGCTTTCTCGATTGCTTTTCTGGCAAGGCGACCATATCTATGAATTGATGACGGATTTCCATATTGTTCTTTAAGAAAAGGCAACATGTCTTCCAAGACAGCCTCATGGATTTTTGTTGATGCAGCATTATCGAGATAAATCAATCTGCAATCACATTTATTTTTCCTGGTTTGTATCCCTCTGGATCTATTATAACATCTGAAAACCCAATTAATTTTAATTTCGCGGTAATTTCTTCTAAAATGGCATCATCATTTAAAACTAAAATTTTTTCTTTTTCTACTTCTAATTTTGCTATACCATTGAGATCTCTAACTCTAACTTGTTTTAATTTTGTTGTTTGTTTTACAATTGTTTCTCCATACTCTATCCTTAGTAATCTTTCAGAAGTAATTTTTTGACCCCAAGGGATTCTAGATGCTAAACAGGAATTAGATGGTTTATCATAAACAGATAGCCCTATCGATTTTGCAATTTCTCTAATTTCATTTTTAGTTAATTTAGTTTCAACTAATGGGCTTCTAATGCCATTTTGTTTTAGGGCAGCAATACCAGGCCTATAGTCACCCAAATCATCTAAATTTGTCCCATCAACAATAAATTCAATATTATGTTGTCTTGCTAAATCTACCAAACGAGTTCCTAATTCTTGTCTACAATGAAAACATCGGTTAGAATCATTTTTTACAAATTCTTTATTTTCAAGCTCATCATAATCTAACAGAATTTGAGGTATCCCTATTTCCGAGCAAATTTGTTTTGCAGTTTCAAGTTCTTCTTGGGACAATGTCTTGTAATCAGCAGTAACTGCAATAGCAGAAGATCCTAGTTTTTGATATGCAGCATATGCGACTAGTGCACTATCAACTCCACCAGAAAGAGCTACAAGGACGCCACATTTATCATCAAACCAATTCATCAGATTTTCAAGTTTAGTCATGTTTGACATCCTGTTGTTCTATCTCTTTTCTAATCAATGATTCTGTTTCTTTAATGGATTTATCAAGATAGTTAGCAATTTTCTTTAAATCATCAAATTCAATTTTAAATGTAGATTTTCCTTTAAAAGATGAGGATTTGTATTTTACATTAAAGACTTTATTACTTAGAGTTATTTTTATCTCATGATTTGTTCTTGGAACAATTATTCTATCAGATGAAGTTATTCGTATTCCCAAAGTGCCAGTTTCAGTAATCAAAGTGTCAGTTATTTTATCAATGGTGTCATTATCACATATTATAGATACAAGATTTGTTGGTCGGCCTTTTTTTGTAATCCCATGATAAATGGAGGCATCTTTGGCACCATCATGCATGATTTTTTCAATTAGATTTCCTAATATTTCCCCAGAAATATCATCAACATTTGTCTCAAGTATAATAACAGAATCAGATTCAAAATTATTTTTAATTCCTCTAACTATTTTTAAAACATTTGAGAAGTTTTCAAAATCATTTTTACCTGCACCATATCCAATAGAATCAATCTTCATTGAGGGATAAAATTCAATTGGAGTATTTGTTAAATTTACCAGAATGCAAGCACCTGTAGGAGTAGTTAATTCATTTTTTACGGTACCGCCATGAATTATTAAGTTAGAATTTTTCAAAATTTCAAGAACAGCACTTGCGGGATTCGTCATTGTTCCATGCGAGAAAGTTATGGTTCCACCTCCAACACAAATGGGCATAGAGACAATTTCTTCATCAAAAAGTCCTAAATCCTCAATTGCAATTCCAACTCCCAGTATATCCACAAGAGTGTCTATACTGGAGGCTTCATGAAAATGGACGGATTCTGTTGAAATTCCGTGAATTTTAGATTCAGCGAAGATTAAAGTGTCAATACAAGATTCTACAAAATTTTTTGTTTTTTCAGATAAGTCTAGTTCGTTTGCAGATTTTTTTATAGCTTGTTTTATCTCAGAACCCTTTCGTTCATGAGTTTTTTCATCAATATCTAAAATCAATCTAGTCGATTCTACCCCATGCTTATTGACTTTGATAAAATCAATTTTTTTTATTATAGACTCTGGAAGAAATTTTTCCGAAGATTTTATTCCCTTAAGAATTTTATTTTTGTCTGCCCCAAGATCCACCAGTGAACATAAAATCATATCTCCTGATAAGCCAGCAACATATGGATCTACAACAATAACCATAGATAAAAAATCACCAAAAATGCATATAAATTCTGTCTAATTAAATCATAGATTTCACTAGATTTAATTATCTAAAATTAACGTCTCATTTCATGATTACTATTATAGGATCAGGAAAAGTAGGCGGAGATGCAGCAATGTTTTCTGCATTAAAACGGTTAGACGATCAAATATTACTCTTAGATGTTGTTGATGGGCTTCCTCAAGGTGAGGCTATGGATATCAATCACATGTTATCTGAACAAGGAATTGATGTGGGAGTTACAGGTTCAAATAATTTTGCAGATATGGAAGGTTCCAAGATAGTTGTAGTTGTTGCAGGTTCTGGAAGAAAACCAGGGATGACTAGAATGGACCTTTTAAAGATCAATGCAAATGTTGTAAAAAGCGTAGTTGAAAATATAAAAAAATATGCAAAGGATTCCATGATTATTCCAGTTACTAACCCATTAGATCCAATGGCCTATGTTACATACAAAGCATCAGGATTTGAAAGAAATAGAGTATTTGGAATGGGCGGAATGCTAGATTTGTCTAGATTTAGACAATTTATTCATGAAGCTACTGGACATTCTCGTGATTCTATCAGGGCACTTGTCATAGGAGAACATGGCGAAAACATGTTACCACTGCCTAGATTTTCATCAGTTTCAGGAATTCCTCTTTCATCATTTCTACCAAAAGAAAAATTGGATGAATTGATTCAAAATACAAAACAAGTTGCAGCCAAAGTAATTGAATTAAAGGGGGCAACTGTTCATGCTCCAGGAAATGCAATTTCTGCAATGCTAGAATCAGTTGTAAGAGATAGGAAGCAAGTGATTCCAGTGGCCACATATCTTGATGGCGAATATGGACATTCAGATGTCACCATAGGAGTGCCAGCAATAATCGGAAAGAATGGTGTGGAAAAAATAATAGAATTGGATCTTAATGATGAAGAAAAACAAGCATTTGATGCAGGGGTAAAAAGTGTAAAGGATGCAATCTCAGGAATAGAGATCTAAGCCTTTTTTTATTCAAATAAAAACTAATTATTATTGGAAATTCAAGAAATTCTAGAATCATTGGAAAGAGGGAATATTTCCACTAGCGTTGCAAAAAAGATGTTATCACTTTATTCAATTGAAAAAATAGAGGGTATGGCAAAAATTGACATTAATAGAAAAAAAAGAAGGGGGATACCAGAAGTAATTTTTGGAGAAACTAAATCACTAGATGAAATAAAAAAAATTCTCAGAATTACGTTGGAGAAAACAAATTCGGTGATGGTTTCAAGAATAAAAACTGAGGACTATCCAAAAATAATTTCTTTTTGTAAACGATTGAAAATTAAAATAAAAGTTGGTAGAAAATCATCATCACTATTATTGTTTAAAAACCCAATTAAATTCCATGGAGGAAAGGTAGGGATCATAACTGCAGGAACATCAGATATTGGAGTAGCAGAAGAGGCAAGATTGATGTGCGAGGTCATGAATTGTAAATGTATTACCAGTTATGATGTAGGAGTAGCTGGAATTCAAAGAATATTCCCAATACTAAAAGAAATGATAGAAAAAGAAGTTGATTGCATCATAGTGGCAGCTGGAATGGAAGGAGCTTTAGCGACATTAGTTTCTTCCATGGTAGACATTCCTGTTATTGGTTTACCCACGTCTGTGGGATATGGTTATGGCGCAAAAGGGATAGCTGCTCTTGCTTCAATGTTACAAAGCTGTTCATTGGGTTTGTCTGTAGTCAATATAGATAACGGAATAGCAGCTGGTGCGATTGCAGCAAATATTGCCAACCGAGCTAATGGCAAGCACCAGAAGGGAAAATAATATCAATTCTTGAAATTTATTGAATTTTTGTTGCTTAAATGAGGATTTTATCTCGTAAATCATATATAACATAGCAAATCGAAACTGGGTAACATTGTCAGGTAAAAGGATTGTTCTTACTGCGGATCGTAGTTTAATGACAAATTATCGAGGGAATTTTCTTTATGGATTTATTGCATGTGGTCCTTACGAGGTCCTTCCAGAATGGGTTTTTGACAAAGTTTTCTGTCCACCTGTTGAAACAGACCCAATAACAGGAGAAGTAAAGGTTGCACAAGTAGGACTAAGAAGAGTAGAAAGCTCTCTCCTGCAAGGATACAAAAGGGATGAAGTGTTTATTGCAAATCCTGAAATGTTAGAAAAATCAATTGGGCCAGATACAAAAGTTGTGGGAATAAATGTCATGGATCCACTTGGAATGGCCCCAGTTACAACAACAATGTCTCCTGAAAAATTATCTTATGTCGCTATGAAATTCAAAAAAATGTGCGCCAACATTATTCAACTCAAAAAGAAATATGATTTCAAAGTTGTAGTTGGAGGAAATGGCGCATGGGAATTAGCAAAATCAGATAGAATGAAAATTCACGGAATAGATACAGTGGTTGTAGGAGAAGCTGATGAATTAGCATTAGATTTGTTTCATGATTTAGAAAAAGGAGATGCACCAGAGTTAATGCATTGTTTTGTAAGAAATATACAAAATATCCCAGTTATAGAAGGACCTACAATTAATTCCCTAATAGAGGCCATGAGAGGATGTGGTAGAGGTTGTGATTTTTGTGATGTAAATAAAAGATCCAAAAAAGACCTTCCCTTAGAAAGGCTACAACACGAAGCTAAGATAAATCTCGATTATGGATTCGATTCAATATGGTTGCACTCTGATGAAATGTTACTCTACGGGTGTGATAATAGAGATTTTATTCCCAATTATGATGCCATTACAGAATTATGGAAAGGGCTAAAAGGATTGGGAGCAAATTTCATAGGAACTACACATATGACTTTCTCTGCAGTTGCTGCAGATGAAAAGTTAATGCAAGATATATCAAAAATTAATCAGCAAGATATTACAGGAAGGTGGCTTGCAACCAACTTGGGAATTGAAACTGTTGCACCAAATTTGGTAAAAAAACATCTTGGTGTTAAAACTAAACCCTTCGCCCCTGAAGAATGGGGAAGTGTGGTAAGAGAGGGAGCTAAAATATTAAATGAAAACCATTGGTTCCCTGCAGCTACAATTATCATTGGCTGGCCAGATGAAACACCTGACGATGTTCAATATACAATTGATATGATTAGCGATTTCAGAGCGATGAATTTTAGAGGTTTAGTCGCACCATTACTCTATCAAGACTTTAGTGAAAAAAATTCAATGCATTTTGGAAATTTGAATGAAGCCCAGTTTACATTATTTTGGAAATGTTGGGAAAACAATCTTCGTGTAATTAATGATATTATCCCAATTATTCTTAGAAACAAAACCTATGGTCCACCAATGAAGGTATTCATGTATGGGATTCTAAAAGCTGGTACATGGGCAATAATGAGATACTTACGAGGATTGTGCAAGGATTTGTTTAACGGAAGAACACCAGATGAAATTATTGATAAATATGCTCGTGCCAGATCAGTTTCTGCACCAAAGATTCAAACAAAGAAATTATAATTTTTCAATTGCAAAATCAGCAATTGTGTTTCGTTTTGGAGTCAAAGATATAAAATAATTTTTGTCTGCTCTTTCAATAGAATTCACTTTTTTGAAAGATTTTGATGTAAAGTCGAATTCATAGATCCCAGACTCAAGTGTTCCTTTAGCAAATATCATCAGATATGTATCACCAGATGATGAGCTTAAGGGAATAAATGACATGACATAGCCTTTGTAAGAATTAACTGGCATTGTATTTTTCATTGGAGGTGCAGCAGATGACATATACATAAAGACATCTTCAATAGAATCAAATTCCTCGTACTCTATATGCATTAATTTTACTGGATCTTTTTAGTATAATAACTTAAGTGAAAATCTCAAGAAATCATGGATCTTTACAAGTTAAAAATCTAAGATTTGGTTTTTCCTAATTGCTTGTTTTTGATAATTTTTATAATTACAGATATCACAATCACAATTATTGTCGCAATAAATGCCAATACACCAATTTCAATGGTAAACAAAAATACGTTGGAAAGAAGTGTAAGAAAGAAAATTATCATGTTTAGTTGTGAGATGTAAAGAAATTAATTTTTGGGTTTGAGTTGTCTATGAATTGTAAATCCAATAGCTGCCGGGGCTGCAACATACATTCCCAAGTTTAAGGCAATTACAGATATTCCTAAACTCAATACTTGACTATCGTTTCCATCTTCTGCTAAAGTCATTATAGATAACGTAGAAATCATCGGAGTGATAAACACTCTAACTGCTTCTTGGAATGCAGGGTTCTCTCTTTCCATATCAGCAATTATTGGTGAGAATGAATAGTATAGCTGATTAAATCCCGTCATAAATGATGCACCCGATGCAGTACTCATTACAGTGTTATCTCTAATTTCTCTCAAGAATTGGACTTGAGGTGCAAGTTCTGTTCCAAATGCAGCAGTGGCAATAAGACATCCTCCACCGGAAGGTTCTTCACTTTTTACAACTTGACATATGCCATTCACTAATTTAGTTCCAGGACCACAAGAGGGTTCAGGTTCTGGCTCTGGAGTAGGTCCAGGTTCAGGTTCTGGCTCTGGTTCAGGTTCTGGAGTAGGCCCAGGTCTTGGAGTAGGTTCTGGAGTAGGCCCAGGTGGTGGTGGTACCTCAAATTCGCCACCGAGGTATAACATGGTAGTTTCACCCTTGATTGCACCAAAGAATAATTGAATTGCATAATCTCCATTTTCCTTGAAGTAGCTTCCACCTGAAACAAAATTAAAGCCAAAAGTGCCATCAGAATTGGGCAATACTTGACCAATAGTAACAATATTTCCGGTGGTATCCATAAGACGATAAGTTAAAGCTGTATTGGAATGAATGTCAGGATCATAATCTCGAATGAATCCATCTACCAAAACTCTATCTCCATTTTCATAGGAAGGTAATTCTGTCTTGGCTGAAATAGGAGGAATATTATGAGAATCTGCAAATACAGAGCTGTTAAATCCATATGATAAAATGGATACAGATAAAATCGCAAACATAAGAAAACCAGCAAGTCTCATTTTCATTTTGAATCAGGCCTGAGGGTATTTATGTTTTAAATGAAAGAAAAATTGACCAGTCATATTCGAATTATACCTTTTTCAACTAAGAACTCAATTGCCATTATAAATTCATCATCAGAAATATCATTATTTGACCACCACTTTGCTGTTGTTTTTATCCATTCAGGAATAATATTTCCAGATAAAGAAGATTCAGTTGATGGAATTTTAATAATTCCCTTATCAATTAGATCTTTTAAACCGTCAACAAATTCAGAGTCAGGAATTGCATCTATTGACCACCACTTTGCGTTGTTTTTTACCCAGTCTGGAACACTTTGATTAAAAACCGTAAATGAAACTCCTCCGGTGGTTAGCCCATTATGTGATAATTTAATTTGGTATTCTCCTATCAACGAATTTTCATCAATTGAAAACATGGCACGATAATTACCATTATTTGTCAAAGAGGCATCAAAGTTTTGAGTAACTCCATCTGGATGAATCAGTTTTACTGATAAAGGAAGGCCAGTCCTATGATTAGGAATATTTCCTGAAAGGACTATTTCCTCAACACTATCTCTGGAAGGTAATGTTATCTCTTTTTTGCTTAATTCAGGCAAACTGGAATATTGAGTCAGTTGTTTATTACTTGAAAGACTGAAAATATTTGGTTCTCCAAAATTATCTCGAGCATCATGATATTTTGCATCCAAACTTCCGCCGGCCGAAGAAATTAGTTTTGTTCCTGATTTATCACATATTTGTGAGGGCATCTTGAAAACGCCCTTAAAAATACCAGTTGAAGTTCCAGTTTCCACTAAACTAAAACCAGTAGAAGCTAATCCACCATATTCAACACCGCTTATAGTACAACGTTCGTAACGAATGTCTTTGATTAAAATTTCTAATAAAACATTACCATCTTTTCCTACAGTATCCACATTGGGAGAATTAGGATTGTCAATTACATGATATGTGTCAATTAAATCATTTTTTAAATTAAGATCGGAATCATTTAAGGTAAATGTAACAGGTTGACCAAATCTATAAGATGATGAATCTAAACTTACAGTACCTGAATTTGTGTTAATATCAGATTTTGCAGAAGTTGTAATTACAACTCCAACTGCATCTAAATCTGAATAATTAATCGAAATTCCTTCTTCATCAACTAGTCTATCAGTAACAAAAAATTTTATTTTATCATCAATAGTACTAAGTGTTTGAATAAAATCTGAATCTAAAATATTAAGTTGATTGGCAACTGCATATTCCAAAGTTCCTTCAAAAACAGATGAATTATCACTTGTTTCTTCTAATTCAAATCGATAAATTGAATTATTAACATCGTTGTTACTAACAATCCCAAAAGAAAAGAGATCAAAAACTATAGGTTGTTTGTTAATTTCACTAGAAATATCACCCACACCAGTATTATCATTGGATGAATCAAAATTAATTACAACAAACACTGAACCACTTTTAGAGGATATTTCTTGCACATCTGAATCATCAAGTTGAATAAATCCAATTGAGGATACCTCTCCTGGATCAGCAATAATAATAGGAGATGACCCTATGCTTCCAAAAGAGAGTTCAATAGAGGTATCGGAGAAATCATTTATTTCCAAGTCATTTTTAAAAGACCTCAAATCAAAATTTAACCAATTTGTTCCAAAAGAGTTAGGTGTAGAAGTATCAATTAAAATTTCATTTAATTCAGATGCAGAGATTCCAAGATTTATAGAAATTTTTTCAAATGGGCCATTTGCAACATTTGAAGTATCAATGAATAACCTTTTAGAATCTTTGTCAAGAACTGAAGAACCAGCATTTTTACCGTCAGTTATCAGATTATCTGTAGATTCAGAGAAAAATTGCACATCAAAGGAATTTTCAAGCGTTACAGGGCGTCCAATTTCCAGAGTAGGAATGATTGAAGAATCTCGAAAAGCATCTAAATCTTCACGAGATCCAGTATTGATATTTTGATCAGGATCAAATAGATTTAT
>JAQBBT010000154.1:0-2567 GCA_032125915.1 Nitrososphaerota archaeon | reverse complement strand
TGTCCATCTCATCTAAGATTGCCTTTGCAATCTCTTATCGCCCAATTTCTAGAAGAACGTCTTAAATTTAAGCATAGATCTTGTAGCTTTGATTTTGGTACAATTTCTATTGGTAATTTGATCTGAAATACTGTTTTTCATAATTTCATTTTTTCAAATAATAATTCAAAAAATAATACTTATCATTTCAAAAAATAATTTCAAATTACTGTAATTTTGTAATTTCATCCAAGACTTGAGGGTTTTCAAGTGAAGACAAGTCACCCAATTCCAATCCAAGTAGTTTTGCCTTTAAAAGGCGCCTCATAATTTTTCCTGTTCGTGTTTTGGGAAGATCAGATAAAACATAAACAAATTTTGGTCTGGCAAGTTTGCCAATTTTCTCAGAAATATAATTAGATATTTCAGCATCAAGTTTTTGTTCTATTTTTTCCTCTGGTACAACAAAAAGAATAATTGCCTCACCAGTTATCTCATCAGGAATTGAAATTGATGCGGCATCAGATATTTTTTGATGGCTAATTGCAGTATGTTCAATTTCAGCTGTACTCATACGATGACCAGAGACATTAATGACATCATCTGCCCGTCCTTTCATGTACCATAATCCATCACGATCCACAAAAACATAATCCCCATGAAACCAAATATTTTCAAAGCGAGACCAATAGGTTTGCAAATATCTTTTGTTATCATTTAATAAACCTCTAGTCATTGCAGGCCATGGAGATTTGACCACAAGGTATCCGTCTTTTTCTCTCACTGATTCTCCATTATCATCATAAACATCTAAATTAATTCCAGGGCATGGGATTCCAACAGTGGATGGTTTTAGTTTCATTCCAGGAAAAACAGACAACATTGCACCTCCAATCTCTGTACCTCCAGATAAATTCATGATTGGAATTTTCTTATTCCCAACTTTTTCAAACAACCACCTCCAAGAATCCTTATCTAATGGTTCACCAGTAGTCGGAATATTTTTGATTTTATCCAAAGAATGTAATTTTAATGGCTGGATATTATTTTTTTTAAACAATCTAACTGCAGTAGGTGAGATTCCAAAGATAGTTGCATTGTACTCTTGCAGCATATCCCAAATTCTATTAAAATCAGGATAATCCAATGCACCGTCATAAATTACCGCACTTGCACCTTGAATCAAAACGCCATATACGTTCCAAACCAGTCCTGTAATCCATCCAATGTCTGCAGGCCACAAAATTACATCATTTTGTGTAGTATCAATCAAAAAGGCAGCCTGGTGCCCTGCAAAAACTGAAAAACCACCATGGACATGAACCACTCCTTTGGGTTTTCCTGTAGTACCAGAGGTGTATAAGATGAATAAAGGATCCTCTGAATCAGTGATTTCGGTGCTATGGGATTCTGATTGAGAGGAAATTAAATCGTTGTAAAATACTATGGAATCTGATTTTTCATATACATCAATCCCCTTGTAAGGTACGACGATGATTTTCTCAATATTTGTATTTACAGTTGCAACTTCAATTATTTTTTTTTGGGAAATTGGTTTTCCTTTTCTTTGAAACCCATCACATGCAAAAAGAATTTTTGCCTTACAGTCTTGCAATCTGATTTGTAATGATTCGGAACTGTAACCAGAAAATATTACTGTCTGTACTGCTCCAATTTTTGCAGATGCAAGAATTGCTAAAATAGATTCCTCAATCATTGGAAGATAAATTGCTACTACATCTCCCTTTTGAACCCCTAAAGATTTTAAAGAGTTTGCAAGCTTGCATACTTTATTATCCAATTCAAAATATGTTAGTTGAGAAGTTTTTCCATCTTCAGAAACAAAAGTATATGCAATTTTATCTGGACAAATTTTAGAAAATTTCTCTACAGTTGATTTGTAAATGTTAGTCTTTCCATCAACAAACCAGGTAGACCAAGATAATCCCTTTGAGGAGTCCAAAACATTTTGGTATGGTTTGTCCCAAACTATTCCAACATATCGTTCAACTTCTCTCCAAAACCATTCTAAATCATCATTTGCTCTCTGAGATAGTTGCTTTAATGTAGAAATACCATGTGATTTCATAAATCTGGAAATGTTTGAATTTTCTTTTTGATCTACAGTTGGAATAAATTCAAAATCAGACAATTAACTATTTACAAAACATGCTAGTAAAAAATTTTTAATTTCAAGAAATATCAATACCCAACCGTCTAGCACATGCAATGGCTGCCTTGCCATCATCCTCAGATATCCCCACTTTTTCAAATTTTTCAGTCCATTTTGTGGATGCGCCCCTGGTGTTTTCCCTATAATATTCCCGTAATATCACGCCAATTTGAGAGTCTAATCGGTTTTTTGTGGCAAAATTCATGCCTTTTTGCAAAATTGTTGAATCAGAATTTGCAAGTATTTTGATAAACTCAATATCCTCCAAAGAAAGATTTTCCATATCTCAATCTAGTTCTTTTTTTAATAAATCTAGAGTTAATTTCGGATCAGCTTTTCCCTTTGTTTTCTGCATAACTTTACCCACAAGGAAATTAATTGTTTGGGGATTTGATTTTGCCTGCTCTGCTGCTTG
>JAQBBT010000153.1:0-3865 GCA_032125915.1 Nitrososphaerota archaeon | reverse complement strand
CTCAGGTGATTTTTTATATGAACCTGCAATTGGGGCATTAACTACATTTTCAACAGGAGTTGCAGAATCTGCACCAAAAATTATCGCTGCAGTTATCTTGCTGATAATAGGTTTGATTGCCGGAAAGGTAATTGGAAAAATAATTGAAAAATCATCCACTAAATTACTCAAAAAAGTAAACAAGGATGAAAGTAATGATGACGGCCTTGCCCAAACTACATCTTCAAAAGATTCCTCTAAATTAATTGCCGCAAGTGTAAGGTGGTTTGTTTACCTGTTCTTCATCATTGCTGCAATTAACGCATTAGAATTTGACCAACTTTCTGTAGCACTAACTGACCTGTGGTTGTGGGTTCCAAACCTTTTAGCTTTCATACTGATTATTATTTTGGGGATGATAATTGCAAACTTTATTGGAAAATGGCTAGATCAAGAATTAATCAAACAAGAGTATGGAGGTTCCAAATACGTCACTACGGGCGTTAAAGTTATCATATACGCAGTCATCTTTGCCATTGCACTTACACAACTAGGAGTAGGCGAGACTATAATTCCAATCTTGGTATCGGCATTCTCATGGAGCATTGCAGCTGGAATAGGTGCTGCCATAGCAATAGGTCTTGGATTTACATTCAAAGATATGTTCCCTGCAATCATAAACTCTGCATCAAAGCAACGCTCAGTACTTCGAGTAGGTCAAAAGGTACAGATTGGTGAAGATAAAGGAACCATAACTGCAGTTGATC
The DNA here is from genome assembly GCA_032125915.1 of Nitrososphaerota archaeon. Lineage (GTDB taxonomy): Archaea > Thermoproteota > Nitrososphaeria > Nitrososphaerales > Nitrosopumilaceae > Nitrosomaritimum. The sequence goes on along the minus strand of JAQBBT010000153.1, from coordinate 3,119 downwards.
TATTACACATTATACTTGCAAACGAGAATAACGAAAGTGTGGTCATACCTACCAAAAATCTATCAACCCAAACTATCCGAGTCTTTGGAGATCCAGTTAAAGATGCAGAACCTTCTAAAGACTGACAAACTTTATGACATACAAAACAAAAGACACATAAAAAATATTATTTCTCATCCCTCCCAAAAAATAATTTCAAATCCCACAAAGGGAATCAGTGTTTTAGTTTAAGACTCCTAAGTATGAATCCCTAGGGGCTTGAACCATTTTTGGGAATATGATTTAGGTTGATTCTATTTCTCTGGGATTCATCTTGGCTACAGGGTATTGATTTTGATTTTGACCAGAGTAACTCAAACAATAATTTTAAAGAATAAATCATTGCCTCCGAATTTGTCCACAATGCAGTAGTATGTTTATCTGATTTAGAATATTTTATAAAAATAATGCTCTCTTCACTATCTTTTATTACAAAACAGCAGGGACTACTTGTTGTGTTTGGAATCTTTTTGACTTTTTTTCTATCTACATCATCAAAAACATAAAGAGTTCGTTCAGAAGAGTCTGTTAGCACTCTTAATTTAATGTCAGATTTGTCAAGTGGTTCTAAAAAGTTTGCATGATAAAACTTTAAGAAATCTTTTTCATTTCCAATAATTTGAAATTCTCTTTTAGTGTTGATTATCATGTCGGTTATTTTACCAAAAATTCGATTTTCACCTTGTAAAATTTGGAATTTTTCATCTTTTTGTGTGTCTGATTCGTTGTGGAAGGTAGGAATAGAATCCCAAATTTTGGATATTTCATACTTTTTAGCTTCAAGGTTTCTTACTCGCTCTTTTTCTGTAGCAATCATTGATTTTATTGCCTTTTCAAGGGGTAAAGCTGAAAACTTGATTGGGTGTTGAAATGTTGAAGATATCACTCCTCTGTTTTGAAGAGTTGCCAAGAGATGGTATGTTTCAGTTCTAGGTAAACTTAAGGCATGACATACCTCGGGAGCAGTCTTTGAACCATACTTGCCCAAGTATATGTATACTTTTGATTGGTTTGAGGTAATTCCATACTTTGAAAACTGAACCTGCAATTCGTCGATAGCTTGTTTGTGTACATAAGAACTTGACTCTGGATCATTTTCAAATATTATCATTTCTGATAATCAATGGAATTTTAGATTTTTGAACCTGTGTTTGTATTATGAGATACTAGAAGTGTAACAACATATTTTTTCGTGTTAGAAAATAAAATTTCAAATTTGTTCATTCAAATTGTATCATGTAATTTTCCAATATTACCCTTAGTGATCTATATTTTTGTCTGATATGAAATAATTACAATTCACAAAGAATATGAAAAATAATTTTAAATTAGATTGCAGGCTATTTCCGTAAAATTATCTTTGGCACCTTTTCACCAATATACAATAAATTTATTCCTACCATTAAACCCAATATCATACTTGAATATATCACAGTGGTATGTTTAAAATAAAAAATCAAAAAATCATAGCTGGCCGTAGGGACAATTGCCATTGGCAACAATATTATCAAAAATTTAGCAGCATATCTAGTTGGTTTATTTTTAAAAATTTTCATTTGTGGTGATTGCTTACTCAGTATCCGATTTGTTTCGGCCATTGATTTCTATTGGTTTAATGGATTTAAAGAATTACTATATATTGATACTTTTGATTTTTTATTTTCCACCTACCTTCCAAAAAAATAATTTCAAAGACTCTTTACCAAAAATGGTAAACACTCTAGCAATTTTTAATAAATTTTACAGAATTTGGAGTGTTAACGAGTTTATCGACAGTCAGTAAAAAGACAATCCCCCCTCCGACGCCTAGAAAATTCCTATTGACTAACGTAATGATGGGAGTTTGTTTGTTGGAGGATGGTTAAAACAATAATCTATGGTATGATGTTATGATATTTTTTATAATTCTTATAGGTGGTTTTATAACAGGTGGATTGATAAAAAACCCCAACATGGATGAATTAGTCGTAAAAAAAGATTTTACAGATATTTACACACAAAAATTTCCTGATGATTATCTTGAAGAAATGAAAAGACTACACTATCGTATTCCTGATAAAACAAAACCACTTTATCTATCACTTGCAGAACAACTTTACAAAAAACTATCAAGACCAATCAATATTTTGGATATCGGGAGCTCATATGGAATCAATTCTGCACTGATGAAACATGATTTGGAAATGTCAGATCTTGATGATTTCTTTTTGCAAGAAGATAGTACCAGTCTAGAACAAACAAGGCAATTTTTTGAAAAAATTCCCTCAAACGATAACCTAAATTTCTATCAGATAGATATTTCAAATCCTGCACTCCAGTTCTCGGAAGACGTAAAATTATGCAAGAAAGGAATTTGTGTAAACCTTGAAACGAACAGTCTTCCAATCAAAGAAATTCCTTCATTTGATATGATAATTGCAACAGGCTGTATTGGTTACATTGGATTCAAGGCATTTTCAAATCTCTTTGAATTAATCAAAAAACAACAAACAAAATACTCTCAATCAGATACAGACATGCCTATTTTTGCCTTTTCAGTTCTAAGGATTTTTGATATGGAAAAAATCCAAAAGACCTTTGATTACTATGGTTATTCTCTTGTAAGAACAGATTTGGATCCAATTCGTCAAAGACGATTCTCAGATTCAGATGAAAGACATCAAACCATTTCTCTTTTGAACAATAAGGGAATAGATGCAAAAGGCTTTGAAGATGATGGTCATTTTTATGCCCATTTTTATGTTGCAAGTCCTAAGATATTAGAAAATCAGTTAATTTCAATGTCTAAACATATGAAAAAAAATGTACAAGTTGAGAACTAAAATAAAACTAAGCAAGAAAAAGCCTTTCCTTCCCAAAAAATAATTTCAAAGAATCAGAAAAGATATCCCACCTAGATTAAATGAAAATGGCCTATTGCTTTCTGCACATTGTAAAAATAGGATACGGATGTTTCAAATCAATTGAAAAACTTCCACTGTTTTTGAAATTGTATTCTTTAAAGCTTTTAGCTTTTTCATGAAGGTCGCCTCCAATTACCATTCCATTAACTGGGCATTGTCCGTTGATTTTTGCACACG
>JAQBBT010000152.1:0-2819 GCA_032125915.1 Nitrososphaerota archaeon | reverse complement strand
CTCCAGCAAAGGGGTGGAATCATCCAGAGATGCAATCCCATCTGTAGATAACTCAAGGCAATAGCCGGTTTTCGGGCCTGCATAGCTGCGCCACTGACTAAGCAAATCTCGCTCAGTAGAGTCTCTCAGGAGTTCGTGGGTTCAAATCCCATCGCCCGCATACCTATTTTCTCTTATCTAAAATGGATTATTTTTTTAATTTGTTTAATGCTTCTATTAATTCAGATCGCCTTTTCTCTTCTGTGATTGCTCCTCTTACATCATCTACCAAAATACGATTAACATCGATCTTTCTTCTGGCCTCTTTTACCACCTTATCATACATAGAAAATGGATACAAATGCAAATACAAGTTCTCCATAATGTCAAATATTCTCAAAGCATTATTAGTGTCACCGATTCGTATTTTATCAAAAATCATTCTCTTCAATTCTCCGACACAATCTAATAATCCTAAAACATATGATTCCTCCATTACCTTTAATTTTTTATCTGAAGGAATTTCTCTTCCTTCAACTACTGCAAGTAAACATGCAGCTTCTACGTACTCTTGTTCTGAAGTAATTAAGTAACGTCGTAAATTAGATGTGGCTTTTTTTCTATATTTTTTTAATAACAAGTCTACTTCTGCTAGATTTTTTTTTGCTGTTTTCAAATCTCCTTTATGAACAGAAATAATTGCACGACTACATAGAATTATTATTTCACGAGTATTTTTTAACAAAAATTCTCTGTTATCTTGAACATCTGCTAGCGATTTTGAAATTTTATCTAATGATGTTTTTACATTTTTTAATGTCATTCTGAATATGTGCAAAAACTAGGATAAAGCCGTTTGCAAAATAATGATTTTACTCACTCGCAGAATATTTTTCTAAATAGCAGATCAGTTATAAGAAATTTTAAAAAATTAATTCATTTTTTATAACCATTACTCTAAATTTCTACTGATTATTGATTAGAATCAATCCTGCTTTTTCCTTATTAGTAAAAAAACGTTCAACATAACTATCGTGAATAATATTACCCTTCCAAAACTGTTACCAGCAATACTAGTTATAATTACAGGCATGATTATAATATCTGTCACAAATATTGGACAAACAGCTTTCGCAGAATCTGATACAACTCCTACTATTTTAGTTTCTGATAAATTGAAAAACAATCCATTTGCAATGAAAATAATTGCAGAAATGGAGGCACAAAAGCTAAGATACAATCAAAGCTCAGAAGGTAAGATACAAGAAATTCCGCTAACTAAGGATCAAATTGAAGTTGAGGAAACACGAAAAATTGTAGATGAACGTCTACAGGAAGATCTTAAATCAATGGAAACAAAATATCTAGAATTTACTCCAAAAAATGCTTATGAAAAATTTATCTCAAAATTAGATTCCACTTATCATGGAATTTTCTGGGACCAATTTGATTATATGAATGCAAAAGTTCAACTTGCAATTGCTGCTAAAAATCTAGTTTTAGAAAATGGAGGCTCTTTTTATGAGGCGCAACGAGAATATTTCAAATATGCATCAATGCCAAGACTAGACATGATAAGCTATATTGAAGAACTCAATATCAAATATGGATTTGCAAATGAGGAAATTCAATCAAACTTTGATGTAAATGGAAAACTTCCAAGGTTTGAAGATGACAAAGATGTACCATGTTATGGATGTGAAACCGTTGATGATTCAAAATCAAACAGTGGCAGTGAAATTACTACAGTAAGTAACAATTTTCAAATTGACCCAAAAAGTGAAATTAACATTCTACAAGAACATCTATCAGAACTCAGACAAGAATTTTTAGATACTACTGACATTGATCAGAAAAAATCTCTGGTTGATTCCCTGAATGATACTGTAAAACAAATTCAAGAACTAACATACTGAAAAATCTACTTTAGGGATTCTGTTTGCTAATCTCTCAAACAAATCTGATATAATTTTTCCTTATTTTATTTTCAAAGCGTTTTTTGACTTTGGGAATATCATTAATACTTTTTATTTCTCCGAAAAAATCTATTGAGAAGTTGTCTTTCACTGTCTACTATTCCATAAATGATTGCCAATAGTTGGATTTTGTAAATCTGATATTTTAGAGGTTTTTTGCTGAATTTTGGTCTGTTTTACCCATAAACTCTATACTCAAAGCTATTATTTTACGTCTAATTTTCATCTAATTATGGAAATATCTGTAGATCAAATGTATCAAATAGAAAATAAGGGGCATGATATGGGTTTTTTAAAAAAATTCATGATGGAAAACGCTGGAGCGGCTGCCGTCAGAAGATTATCAGAAAAACTAGATCTTGAAAAAAAGAAAATTTTGATTTTTGTAGGAATGGGAAATAATGGCGGAGATGGCTTGGTAATGGCAAGACACCTTTCTGGTTATGGCTCTTTGGTTACTGTGGTTTTACTTGGATCTCCTGAACAAATTAAAACTGAGGAGAGTAATTGGAACTGGTCAATCCTAAAAAAAATGCCTTCAGTCAAACTAATTTCTGGTGACAATACCCGTTTTAATTTTAATCCTGATGTTGTCATTGACGGAATTTTGGGTACCGGAATTTCTGGTGAAATCAAAGAACCATATGCATCTGCAATAAATTACATAAATGAATTAGAATGCTTAAAGTTTGCAGTAGATGTTCCCTCTGGATTAAATCCTGATACGGGTGAAACTGCAAATATCTATGTAAAATCAGACATGACAGTCACATTTCATAAAATGAAAAGAGGTATTTCAAAAAGAAAAGATCTTACGGGAGAATTATATTCAGAAAAAATTGGAATACCGCCAGAGGCTGAAGA
>JAQBBT010000151.1:0-6596 GCA_032125915.1 Nitrososphaerota archaeon | reverse complement strand
GCATCACCTACAAATTTTAATACAAATCCTTTGTGTTGCCTTATCACAGATGCCATTTCTTGAGAAAAAGAACTGATTATTATAGCTAATTTTTCAGCAGGTAATTCCAAAGTCATAGTGGTTGAACCAACTAAATCGACATACAAAACAACAATGTTAATTTTTTTAAATACATTTTCTCTTAAGAATTTTTCAGAGTCGTTAGTTATTCCCGTATATTCATATCCTTTTTTTAAGGCACCCCAAACTCGTTTTTGAGTTTCCATGATCATCGTTTCTGAATCCACTACCTTTTCTCCTCTTTGCTCATGAAGCATATCTACAATGTCTGGAGTTTTTTTCCCAGTATCAGAATTATCAGCAGACATCCTTGATTCTTTGTTAAAGGGTATTTTTGAACCTACTCTAAGGGGAAATCCACACCACAGATAGGGCATTTTCCACGATTTCCGGCATATTTCTCATGAAAATACACTATAATTTTTGAATAGCAAAGATTGCAGGTAATATCCTCATCAGACATATGTATTAGAGTAAACATTTCTATTTAATAGTATTTTCAAGGTGCAAAGTTTAAGGATTGCAAAAAATCGGTATTTTTGTGCGTCTTGGTAGTAGGTCACCAAATGAATTCATTCAACATTTAAACACAAAAAATGAAGAGATTCAAAATGTTTTTCTTAAAAAAATTCAAGAAATAACAAAGTCCGTAGATACCAAAGTAATGCTTGGAGATGCAACAATTACAGAACAAAAAACTTTTGATCCTGAATCAGTTCGACATTACTATGAGAATTTTATTAAAAATTTAAAAGATTGGACAATTCAACAAGTGTCGATTTCAAACAATGAAGATCTCAGGAGAATTTTTACAAAATTTGAGATTAAAGAAGGCAACTACCTAATTTCTGGGCATTTGTCTTTACAATATCATGTATTGTTATTTTATAGACCTGATCAAAGAGTTATCGAAGCTCAAAAAGAATTAGCAGAAATTATTGATTTAACAAAAAATAAAGAACAACAGTTATCCGATAATAATGATCAACTTGTTTTAGATAGATTAAAAGAAATAGGATACAAAGATTTTGATCATCAAAAATTATTTGAAATATTTTTTGAAAATAATGAGTTGAGAGAAAAGATTTACAAAGAAATTGAGGAAAAGTCGGGAGTGGATTTTCAAAAAATGCTTGAAAGAAAAACAGAGTTGGTAAAAGAATTAGATAATTTGTTAATTGAAACGTATCAGACGAGTGCAGTTTTAATCGATGATGCAAAATTAGTCACAGGAGAAGAAGGATGCTTGTGTACTTTTGACATGGAATTTCTCAGAGGTGGTATTAAAGAAGGATTGTTTGATCCCAGAAAAATATCAGGGCCAATAAAGGAAAAACTTGAAAAGAGATTGGATGAAGTTTTAAAATGCATTAAAATTTAATTATTCTTTAATCAGTTCATTCTATTTGAAGAACAACAGCAAAAATTATTTCTCAAGGTAATTTTGAGTAAATTTCATCATTTAGAAACCTGATTCCTAAAACCATCCATAAAAATTGATTAAAAATGTGATTTTTTAATGGAAGAAGTCAAATATATCGGCCAAATAGCAACAGCTTCAATGAGCCCAACTTATGATGATATACTAAAAGCAAATACTATGAGAAGTGAAAAAATTAGAAAAACGCCCCTAGTTTATTCTCCAACTTTTAGCATGTTAAGTGAATCCAAAGTTTATCTCAAGTCTGAATTCCAACAAAAAACTGGAGCCTTCAAAATAAGAGGTGCATTTCATAAAATCCAAAATTTAACCGATTCAGAAAAACAAAAAGGAGTTATTGCAGCATCTGCTGGAAATCATGCACAAGGTGTTGCATATGCTGCAAATGCTGAAAAAATACAATGTACAATCATAATGCCAAAAAATGCATCCCCTGCCAAGGTTGCTGCAACAAAATGGTATGGAGCAAAAGTGATTTTAGAGGGTACTAATTATGATGACGCGTCTACCAAGGCAAAGGAAATTGCAAAAGAAACTGGAGCAATTCTAATTCATGCTTTTGATGATCCTGAAATTATTGCAGGTCAAGGAGTCATAGGATTAGAAATTTTAGAGCAAATGCCAGATGTTGAAGAAATTTATGTTCCAATTGGAGGTGGCGGGTTGGCAGCAGGTGTTCTAATTGCCATTAAAACAACACATCCAAATATAAAAATAATTGGTGTTCAGTCAAGATCATTTCCATCCATGTATGAATCATGGAAAAAAGGATCCATTACCAGCGTAGGCGGAGCTAGAACAATTGCAGATGGAATATCTGTTAAAGTTCCAGGACAAACTACATTTCCAATAATTAAAGAATTGATTGACGATATTGTATTGGTAGATGATTCAGAAATAATCAAGGCAATGTTTTTGTTAATGGAAAGAATGAAAGTAGTAATTGAACCCGCAGGTGCAGTAGGGCTAGCCTATCTGATTTCCCATAAACCTTCACCTGGAAAAAAGGTTGTTTCAATTTTAGCTGGAGGTAACATTGACATGTATTTACTTGGACAAATTGTAGATAAAGGGTTGGCAACCATGGGGAGGCTTTTGAAAATTTCCGTTTTATTGCCTGATAGACCTGGTGCCTTCAAGGAAATTGTAGATGAAATTAGTGCGGCTAATGCAAATATAGTTGAAGTAGTTCATGATAGACTAAGCTCAAATATCAATGCAGGATCAGCGTCAGTTACTTTAAGTTTAGAAACTGCAGGAAAAGAACAATCTGACAAACTAATAGAATCTTTTCAAAAAAAGAACATTCGATTCAGTTTACTTACTTGATTTTCTTTTAACAAAGTTTGAAAGACCATATTTTTTTAATTCTTCAGATTCTTTCATCACAGATTTATGTTGAATGATTTTATGTTGTTTTAATTTAATTTTCAGTTCCGAAAATTCATTTGCTAAAATTTTCATGGCATAAATTCCTGCATTGCCTGATTTGTTTATGCCAACGGCAACCACAGGTGAGCCTGTAGGCATTTCAGTAATTGAAAGTAATGAATCCAAACCTCCAAAGGCAGAAAATTTTGAATTATCTGTTTTTTTGATTTGTTTATCATTGTATACTAGAATTGGAACTCCAATTACTGGAATGCTAGTATGAGATGCAATCATGCCAGGTAAATGAGCTGCTCCCCCGGCACCAGCAATGATTACTTTAAAACCCATTTTTTCTGCATGTTCAGCATATTCAGATAGCCGAGATGGTGTTCTATGAGCAGATACAATTTGATCTTCATGTTTGACTTTGAATTGATCAAGGATTTCAGCAGCTTCTTTCATGATTCTACTGTCAGAACTAGAACCCATAATAATTCCCACCAAAGGTTTTTTTGAATAACTCACGTTTATCAAAAAGTAATATCGGTTATTATCTTTAACAAATAAAAAATAAACGACAAAGACGTACAAAAAAACATTAGATATTTTTAATCCTTGACTAATGATCTTATAATGAGAAAAATTTTGGGCATTATAGGGGGAGGTCAACTTGGCATGATGATCACAGAGGCTGCAAAAAAAATGCCCGAACATATTTTAAAAATTATAGTGCTTGATCCTACAGAAAACTGCCCTGCCGCTCAAGTAGGAGCAGAGCAAATTGTCGCAGATTTTAAAGACGAAAAAGCCATACATGAATTAGCCAAAAAATCAGATATCATTACCTATGAAATTGAATCAGGTAACAGCGATGTTTTAAAGTCAGTTGAAAGCGAGGCCGAGATAAACCCCTCGCCAGAAACCTTGAAGGTGATACAAGATAAATTCTTACAAAAAACGGTTTTATTTGAGAACAAAATTCCCACTACTGAATTCATTAAAATAGATTCTATGGAGGGTTTGCAACAAGGGATAAAAAAATTTGGATATCCAGTCTTGTTAAAAGCGCGACGCGATGCATATGATGGACGAGGTAATTTTAAAATAAATTCGTTCAAAGAAGTTCAAAAAGGAATTGATTATTTTAAAGGTCAAAATTTAATGCTTGAAAAATTCGTAGATTTTAAAATGGAAGTATCTGTAATTGCAGCAAGAAATACAAAAGGTCAAATCAAAACATATCCCCTAGTTGAGAACATACATGAAAATAATATTCTCCGAGAGACCATAGCTCCTGCAAGAGTTTCAAAGGGAATAGCAGATAAAGCTGAAAAAATTGCCAAAGATACGATGACTGTTCTTAAAGGAGCAGGAGTCTTTGGAATTGAAATGTTTGTGACAGTCAATGATCAAATTTTAATTAATGAGATTGCACCAAGAGTTCATAATTCTGGCCACCATACCTTGCAATCAAGTGAAACATCACAGTTTGAACAACATCTAAGAGCGATATTGGGTCTAGATTTAGGTAGTGTGAAACTAGTATACCCAACTATAATGCACAATATTCTTGGGTCAAAAGATTTTGAGGGGGAATATGCCCCAATAGAAATTTCAGAAGAAAATGTTTTTCTTAAAATGTATGGAAAAAAAATTTCGAAACCACTAAGAAAATTGGGACATCTTAATGTAATAGGAACAAAAGAGGAATCCACCGATGAACTATTACAAAAATTAACTTCCCTTAAAGAAAAAGTACAGATTATTGCATTAATCTAAATAACAAGAATGGAATTTGAGGCATCATAAGCAAAATTTTAGAATATTTTTACTGAGTTGAGCATGGTTTTTCCTTGAAAATCCATAATACTGATTTTTTTAAGAGATTTATTGACCTGGAATAAATTTGATAGTTCCATTTGCCAGTAGCGTAATTAATACTACAGGTATACCAACCCCTACAATAATTACAGACATTACTAAAATATCTCTTTTATTCATTATACGTTAAAAATTAATCCCACTGTTGGTTTAATATCTTCTTTAATCTTTAGGTTGTTTGGACAATTTACAATAGCCTTAAGTTAATATAAAATTTAGAGAGATTATGAGAAATAAGGGAGGATGCCCCATGTGTAAAACAAAAGGCATTCAATTGACAGAACATCATGTGATAGAAGCACCAAAAAAATATTATTCTGAAACTGGAAAAGCACCATCAATAGATCTATGTTCGGATTGTCAAGTAAAGCAAAAACAATATCGTACCTATTTACTGGATGTTCTTCATATTGAAATTGATACAAGAAAGGACTAATCAAAAAGTTATAATTTCATCTAATAGGTTTATTAATAAATCACAAAGAATTTCCATCATGGTTTCAATCCCCCATGTGCTATCTGGAATTTCAATAGTACTTTTGATAATTTATGGGATAGATGTACTTGTAGGAGGCGGTGGAGCCGGTGAGGGCTTTTTACCATTTGATGCAATGACTCGTGGAATAGGATTTGGATTTCCACCAATAATTTTATCATTTATTGCATTCTTCATGTCTAAAACTCCTCCTTTCAAGGGTTTAGGAATTATGTTAATAGTTACAGGAATTTTGATTGTCGTTGGTGGGGCTATCTCTATTTCTAGTTCAGGAGAATCAGAAAATACTACAAGAATGGTAGGAGAAGGAGGAAGCTTGGTTGCTATCGGGACCATCATAATAATTCTAGGAATAATAAAAATAAAAAAATCACAAGCAAAGGTTGCATAAATGAGTATTTGCAAAAAATGCAGTAATGATGTTTCTAAAATATATGATTGTGAACATACAGAATATGAAGAATACTGTAAAGAATGCTACACAGAACTTCATTACTATCTTACAGAAAAAAACTAAGAAGTTATTGTAGAAAACTTTAGAACCAATAACTTAAAGTTATAACAACCTAAAAAATAAATGCAAGAAATGAAGGCAATTATTTTAGCTGGTGGAAGAGGAAAACGCCTTAGACCAGTAACAGATTATGTTCCAAAACCTCTAGTCCCTTTGAACAATATTCCAATAATAGAATGGCAGATAAAATATTTAAAAAAATTTGGAGTTGATGAAATAGTAATATGTACAGGATATAAAACAAAAATGATTCAACATTTTCTTTCCGTAAAGAATGATTTTGGGATAAAAATTAAATTTTCAATTGAAAAAATCCCTCTTGGAACTGGAGGAGCAATAAAACAAGCTGGAAAATTAATCAAAGACAAGTCATTTTTAGTGATAAATGGCGATACCATTACAAATATTGATCTAAAAAAATTATTGAAAAAACCAAATGCCATAGCTGCAATTGAGCTTAGGACCAAATTTGGAATTATGGACACAAAAGAAGACAAAGTCATCCGATTTAGAGAGAAAAAAGAGATAGCAGATGTTTGGATGAATGCCGGAATTTATCACCTGCAAAAAGAAGTTCTAAAAGACTTGCCAAAGAAAGGAGATATTGAAAAAACTGTTTTTCCAGACTATGCCAAAAAAGGGTTGCTAAATACAATAAAGTTCAAAAATACAAAGTGGTATTCCATAGATTCTTTCAAAGATATAGAAGAGTGTTCATTAGAGATTAATAAAATAATATAATGAAATTTAGAATTTTAAGCTCCTGTTCTATGCAATGTGACCATCATATAGGCAATTTCACTTACAAATGTTTCATCATTTGTGACTGATGC
>JAQBBT010000150.1:0-2833 GCA_032125915.1 Nitrososphaerota archaeon | reverse complement strand
GAATCAAAACCAGATGGAATTAGAATAAAATTTAGAACTCAAAAAGTAGCACCTAGTTATATTAGTGAATATCAAAAGGTTTTCCCACACCTGATCTTTTCTATTCGATCGTGTACTCTAGAGATGGAAAGGAAAAAAGTTTTCAGCAAAATTTTAAAAAAAATTACAAATAGTGAATCTTTACGTGAGCATTGTGCTCTACTTCAAATCTTGTAACAAATCCACAATGAGTACAAGAAAACATCTGAGGTTGTGGAACAGGATCACGTTCGATTGTCTTACCAGAAATTGATCTTATGCTAACGACTTGTTTAGTTGAAATTACTGCAAAATTATGACCCTCCCCTATTGAATTCAAGAATTCTTTGATAGATGCAATTACCTCGTTTGCATCTATTGTTTCATCATCCTCAATTGAAGATAAAATGAATTCATGTGCTTTTAATGTAGGAATTGCTGCAACTTGATCAGCTACATAAACTACTAGTTCACTTTTGATTGACTCTACATCCCTGCAATCAATAGTAAGCATGAAATTTTAACATGTGAACCGTATTTTAGTTTAACAAAAACTTGAAAATGATTTTTATGGATTAATTTTATCTCATTATTCATACATGAAAGATTCAGAAACATTTGGTATAGAAAAAGGTCATGGAGAAGAGGTAATTGCATGGCTAAATGAGCAATCCAAAGATGCAAAATTTGAAGTAAGATTATACGGATACTCCATTACCACACAGAATTTTGGAGACTTTGAGATGTTTTCATGGAGAGGAGATGTACAGAGGGCCAGAAAACTAATAGTCAAAGCAAGTAAGCGATTTAAAATCAAAGTCATCGAAGGAGGATACAAACCTAAAGAAAGAATTTTTCAAATGAAAAAATTTGATTATGCCAAAGTCAGAAAAGGAGACAGAACCATTGGACAGTTAGAATTTGAAGCATCTAGATTTGGCAATAACCAATGGGAAATAAAAAACGAGGAAAGACATTAAAGACCATAATTAAAATTTCCAAATAGAAAAAATGAAAATTGGGTTGATTGGAACCGGTATTCTTGGAAATGCGGTTGGCATACATTTACTGCAATCAGGTTATCAATTAACAGCATTTAACAGAACAAACGAAAAAACAAACGAACTTAAGAAAAATGGAGCACAAATAGTTTTAACTCCAAAAGAAGTTGCTGAAAATTCAGAAATAGTGATAACGGTTGTAAAAGATGCTAATGCAGTAAAACAAGTTTCATTTGAAAAAGATGGAATAATCTATGGAAATCATAAAGATCTTATCGTATGTGATATGAGTACTATTAATCCCATAAAATCAAAAAATATTTCAGAAAAATTTTTGGAGCATGATATTTCAATGTTAGATACACCAGTGATGGGAGGTCCAAATGTAGCAATAAACGGAGAATTAGTCATGATGGCTGCAGGTAACAAGAATACATTTGATAAATGCAAAAAACTTCTTGATACAATAGCCAACAAGATTTTCTTTTTGGGAGAAAGTGGTACGGCACATGCAGTAAAATTAGTAATGAATCTACAAATTACAATGTTGGCGCTTGCAATATCTGAGGGAATTACATTAGCTAGGGGTGCAAATGTGGATCCTGAAATATTCCTTGAGATATTAAACTCAACTAATTTTAAATCTGGAATGAGCGAGAATAAGGCACATAAGATGATTCAAGACAAATTTGAGCCAACATTCACCCTTGAAAATCTAAAAAAAGACATCAACACCATTTCAGAGACCTCAAAATCATTTGGACTGAAACTACCAATGATGAAAAAAGCCGAGGAAGTATATGAAAATGCTGTAAAAGAAGGATTTGGTAATTTAGACTATACTGGGATTTTAGCATACATGAAAAAATTAAACGAAAAGAATTGATCTCATTAATGTAATTTTATGACTAGAATTCACCACAAATTCTATAAGCTACAACAATAAAATTGCAATATGAGATTAAAAGATAAAGTATCCATAGTGACGGGAGCATCAAGTGATATCGGAAAAGAAATAGCAAAGCGTTTTGCTGAAGAAGGTTCCAAAGTTATCTTAATTGCACGAGATTTTGAAAAATTAGAAAAAGCAAGAAAAGAGATTGGAAACGATGGATTGACTGCTTCAATGTCATGTGATTTAACTGATGAATCTCAAGTAGTTCAGACAGTAAAGCAGATTATGGATAATTATGGAAAGATAGACATTCTGGTAAATAATGCTGGTGCAATCAATGATCCAGTTCATTTCCACGAGATGGAAGATTCAGAAATAAAGAAGCTTATTGACATTAATCTTTTCGGGATTTTCCATATGACAAAAGCAATCCTGGCCAAGATGTCAGATGTTAAAAGTGGAGCAATAGTAAACATTGGATCCATATCAGGTGAAAGGGCAATCCCCAGAGTACATCTAGCAGCATATTCGGCCACCAAAGCAGCAATTTCCATGTTTACAAAAGCTATTGCAGTAGAATATGCAAGAAGGCATATCAGATGCAATAGCGTTAATCCAGGAATAATAAATTCAGGAATGATCAAACCATATCTTGATGACCCACAGGCAAGAAAGGTAATCGAAGAAAGAATTCCCCTAGTAAGAATTGGAGAGCCAATAGATGTTGCAAATGCAGTATTATTCTTAGCCTCAGAGGAGGCAAATTGGATTACAGGTACAATTCTAAATGTAGACGGTGGAAAAACAGCTTCAGAAGGATAACCCTTTTTGAAGCAGAGATTTTGCCAATAATTGTGCAACACGCAGGGGTTCTGGAATAGAACCGTGCAAAGTCAATGTATTTAGAAGATAATCCACC
>JAQBBT010000149.1:0-6734 GCA_032125915.1 Nitrososphaerota archaeon | reverse complement strand
CTTACCTTCGGTTTGTTTCCAAATTTCAGGTCCAGTTCCAATATAATGCCCTTTGAAATTAGCTTCATTGGCATATTGATTTGGAGAGTAGTAAGTATCAGGTCTTGATGAGGCAATAGATGTAGCAAGTGCAATACTTTGATCAGTGCCCGCACCTACTTTTGGACATAGATCATCACTAGTTTCGAATACTTTTGCCCCTAAATTTCGAATGATGTCTTTAGTTTCATTGCTAGCTTTTTCAGGAATTACGATTTCAACTTTATACCCTAACAAATTAGCAATTCCAGTTAAGGCAATACCTGTATTGCCAGAAGTGGGTTCTATTATGATGCTTTTGCCCTTGGTTAGAATACCTCGTTCTTCCCCATCTTTTATCATCCAAAATGCAGCTCTGTCTTTTACAGAGCCAAAGGGATTGTGTCCTTCAAGTTTGGCAAAATATGTAACCCTTTCATTAGTAAGGGAATCTAATTTTACCAGAGGCGTGTTTCCAACTCTGTTTAAAATATCAGTACCAGTAACGGCTTTTGTAGCCATGATTATTTCACCTTTTTAATTTGAAAGGTAATTGTATTTCCATCTTTTTTCATTGCTAAAAGTTCATGGCCATTTCTTGTAACCCATCTTGAAATGTCTTCTTCTGCTGCAGGATCGTCTGCAGAAACGGTTAATTCTTGTCCAACTTGCATTTTTTCAATTTCGATTTTGGTTCTAAAAACAGGTTCAGGGCAAAATAATCCAGTACAATCTAGTTTTTTTTCATTGGGTTCAGACATTGTATATCTAATTCATAATGCACGTTTTGTCATATTAAAATCTACTTCAGATTAGCTTATCCTATTTTTGGTAATCATGAGGTTATCGAAAAAGATCCTCGTGTTCTGGGCGAATCAAATGGTTTATCGAAGAAATATCTTTTTTAAATTCAAAACCACGAATAATTACTACAGGACATTTTGCAGTTTTTTTCATCACTAATTCTGCTGCACCACACACTTCATCCACTATGGCAATGGCAGTAACATGTAAAACATTTCCAAAATTATCATGCGTTCCTGCATAATCCAAAATAGGATTAAGACCAAAAATACCAATGGCACAATTAGTTTGCCCCATTCTAAACGGCCGTCCAAATGTGTCAGAGATTACAACTGCAACATCTTTTTTATTATTTTCCCATATTTGTTTACAAATTTTTTCTGCAGAATGATCAGAGTTTATTGGAAGTAAAGTTGCAAAACCATTTTTAACATTACTTTCATCAATCCCTGCATTTGCACAGATAAACCCATTTTTTGTTTCAACAATAATTATGCCATTATTCATCCTTACAATTTTTTTAGATTCTGAAAGTATCAATTCAACAATACGCGGATTTTTGTTATACTCTGAACTAATCCCCTTAGCAAGTAAAGAAGGAGTGACAGTAGATAGATCAACAATTCTTCCTTCTTGTTTAGAGATTATTTTTTGGGCTATGACTACAATATCGCCATCATGAAGATCTATAGAACTTGTAATTAATTCTGAGAGATTATCATTAAATTCAATTTCTTTAGGTATTTGAACCGGGATAATTTGCAAGTATAATTATTCTAAAAAGACAGTAAAATATTGTTTATGTCGGAGTAGTCGTTTCTAATTCCATTTTATAGTGTTTATTTATTATATCCAATATTTTGGAAAGATCTTTTTCTTCCAAGGTAGTGGTCGCTAAATCTTTGACAATATCTTGGGCTCTAAAGGCAATACCTAATCCACACACATCAAATAGTTTGATATCATTTGCACCGTCTACTACACATGCAATATTTTCTTTATTTTCTTTCCATTCTGAAATTTTTATTATAGCTGATTTGGCTTTGTCAGAATCAACATTAATTTTAACCCCATCTAGTTTTTTGTCTTTGAAGATTAGTTCATTTGAGAAAACATAGTCTAATCCAAGTTCTTTTTGCAATCTATCAGTCATTATTGTAAAACCACCAGAAACTGCCATTAGTTTCCAGCCCGCAGCTTTGAGAACTCTACATGCCTCTCTAGCCCCCGTCATAATTGGTAATTCATCGGCTATCTGTTGACATGTGTCATAATCTAATCCTTTTAGGGCATTAATCCTTGTACGAAGACCGTCCTCCCAATTAATTACACCTTGAATGCCTTTTTTTGTAATTTCCCAGATTTCGTTTTCTTTTCCAAGTTTTTCAGCAAGAATAGGCAAATATTCTGCATCATAAAGAACTCCTTCCACGTCAAAAATTACAAGCAATTGATTTCTGATCTCCAAAAAAAATTCTAATTATATTAAAGTTAAGAATACGCCTTTCAGGATTTTGTTCATTTCAATTAAATGATCGCATTGTTTTGATTTTCTAAATTAGTATAAACCCAAATCAACTATTCAGCAATTACTTGAGTAACCTTGGATTTGGTTTGAGGAGAATTACATATGGAGGTAACCAGAGTTACAAAATCTTTCAACTTGTAAGGGATTGTAAGACATGCATGAGCACCATACTTTTCACATTCCTCTAGAAGTTTTGTGTCAGGAAGTAAAGTAGTGATGATTATTTTAGATTCTGGATGATTTTTTTTAATTTCTTTGAGTACGCTTAATCCATCATACTTTGATAGTGTTATATCTAAGAGTAAAAGATCGGGTTTTATCATAGCATATTTTTCAATTGCCTCATAACCGTTACTTGTTTCACATACAATTTCATAGTTAATCGAGGATAGCAGTTTTTTTACTGATTTACAAGGTTTCTCAGAGTTTTCAACGATCATTACCCGTGCCATAAAAAAAAACGTAGTTCAAAGGATTTAGCAGTTGCTATTCTTTAATCTACTTTTAAACTATGACCGACTTTTTAATAAAAAACGCTAGTAATAAATCGAGGAAGGAATTTTACGATACATGAGCGGTGAACTAGAGCGAAAATATGAAGTTGAAATACAAACTACTGAGGAAAAACACAAATTCACAAAAGAATTCAAAGTAATTCTTCAAGATGCAGGATTGATGGACGAGAAAGGTAAATTAAAACTCAAAGGAGTCAGTCCAAAAATGCTCAAAAGGATGAAGCAAGAATTTGTAGATTGTCCAGTTTTAAAAGAAAATATACAATTCATTCAATGTTTTATTTGTCCTAACTTTCAGAGCAGAGTTATGGGCAAAGTCTTTTGCAAAGGCGACCCTCTAGATTGAATTACAAAAATTTTCATTAGAGGTAAAATTTATCACGAAAGGCTCATTAGTAAAAGTATGTTCTGAAAATTTGATTTGGGCAAAGAAAGTGTAGGAATAACAGTATCCAAAAAAAATGAATTTAGTGAATGGTATACACAAGTAGTACTAAAGGCAGAATTAGCAGATTATGCTCCAGTTAAGGGATTAATTGTTTTAAGACCAGACGGATATTCAATATGGGAATCTCTAAAAAATACATTTGATAAAAAATTTTCTCAAAATGGAATAAGAAATGGATTTCTTCCCGTTTTAATTCCTGAATCACTATTAGGAAAAGAAAAAAAACACTTTGCAGGATTTAATCCAGAAGTGTTTTGGGTAACTCATTCTGGGGACAATGAAGTTGGAGAAAGACTTGCTCTGAGGCCAACATCAGAAACATTAGCATATACACTATATTCAAAATGGATAAAAAGTTGGAGAGATTTACCATTAAAAATTAATTTTTGGAATACGGCCCTTAGAGCCGAAATTAAAGCTACCAAACCTTTTCTTAGAACTTCAGAATTCTTATGGCAAGAGGGACATACAGTACATTCTACTGAGGAGGAGGCCAAAAAAGAAGTGTCCAAAATTTTAGAAATTTACAAGAATACGGTAGAAGAAGAATTGGCAATACCAGTAATTATTGGAATGAAAAGTGAAAAAGAAAAGTTTGTCGGGGCAGTGTATACTACTACAATGGAATCCATAATGCCAGATGGAAAAGCGCTTCAGATGGGCACATCGCATTTTCTTGGGCAAAACTTTTCAAAGCCTTTTGAAGTAAAATTTGCGGATAAAGATAACATAGAGCACTTTGCATGGCAAACATCCTGGGGAGTATCATGGAGATTAATTGGTGCAATGATTATGGTTCATGGAGATGACAAAGGGCTTGTTTTACCACCCAAAGTTGCACCTACCCAAGTAGTGATAATTCCAATCCATAATTCAGATGAAGATAAAAAACAAGTATTAAAAAAAGCAGATGAAATTAAAAAACAATTAGAATCAAAATTAATCAGAGTGCATATTGATGATAGAAATGAAATATCACCAGGATACAAATTTAACGACTGGGAAATGAAAGGAGTGCCCTTGAGGATAGAGATAGGCCCCAAAGATATTCTGAAACAAAAAGTTGTGTTAGCTAAAAGGTACAATAAAGAAAAAATAGATTTGAGTTTTGATGAGATTGAAAAAATTGATTTGATTTTAAATGAAATTCAAACCAAAATGTTAGAGGCTGCACGAGAGGAAGCAAAGATAAACACTCTAAATATTTCAGATTATTCTGAATTCAAAGAAAGAATTGGAAAAGGAGGTTTTTTCAATGCTTATTGGTGTGGAAAACAAGAATGTGAAGACAAGATTAAAGAAGAAACAGGTGCTGACATTCGTGTAATTCCTTTTGATAGTGAAAGTAAGGAGGGCAAATGTGTTTTTTGCAATGAACAGAGCACTACACTCCCAATATTTGCTAGAGGATATTAGAAATAAAAATCAAAAATATAGTATAGTTTATTCAAAATAATGAGGAAAGTATCATGACGGATCTTTATAGATTATTACCAGAAGAAATGGAGGCGATGATGATAGAACTTGGTCAACCTCGCTACAGAGCAGATCAAATTCTATACTCTTTGTACTATAAATTCCCAAAGAGTATTTCGGAAATAAAGCAACTCCCTGCAGCATTTCGAGATACACTTACGGATAAAGGATTTACAATTGGATCAACAGAAGAAACCCATAGAATAGTAAGTAAAGATGGAGAGACTACAAAAATACTACTTAGTCTTCAAGACAAGTCCCCCATAGAATCTGTTCTAATGCAATACCCACCAAAAAAGCTATTTGGACACCCAAGGTCTACTATTTGTGTCTCAACACAGGTGGGATGTGCAATGGGATGTGTATTTTGTGCCACAGGGCAAATGGGTTTTGATCGTAACATGAAAGCAGAAGAAATTGTAGGTCAAGTTATTCATTTTGCAAAAATTCTTTCCGATAAAGGACAACACATTACAAATATTGTTTTTATGGGAATGGGAGAACCACTAGCAAATTATTCAGAAACAATTCGAGCTGTTAAATTATTGACACATCCACGTGGGTTTGGAATCGGTCAGAGGAGTATAACCATTTCAACAATAGGAATTATTTCAAGTATTGATCAATTAGCAGAAGAAAATCTGCAGATTGGACTTGCAATTTCTCTTCATTCCCCAAATGATAAATTAAGGCAAATGTTGGTTCCAACTGCCAGTGAGCATTCTGTCAAGGATTTAGTTGATGCGGGAAAAAGATATTTTTTGAAGACCGGTAGACGTGTAACCTTTGAGTATGCTTTGATTGAAGGAGTTAATGATTCAATAGAGATCGCAGAAGAACTTGCCTTACTTTTGAAAAATAATGGCTCCCATGTCAATCTCATCCCCATAAATCCAACTGCGGGAGACTTTGAACGCCCCTCCAGAAAAAGGGTAATGGAATTTGAAAGAATTCTTTACAATAGTGGTATTAATTGTACAGTTAGGGTAGAAAAAGGGACTGAGATATCAGCTGCCTGTGGGCAATTACGAACTGATGTTTTGGACAAATATAATTATAAAAGAAAATAAATTCAAAAATAATGACTTCAATTTCTGATCAGGATCAAAGAAAACCATTGTTAGAACAATTCTATGAAACAAGAAATCAAACCCTGGAATTAGTAAAAACCTTGGAAAAGGATGACTTCGTAGTTCAAACAGCATTTTACACTAGTCCCCCCAAGTGGCACATTGGTCATGTAAGCTGGATATATGAGGCAATTTTGAGTAAATTGGATAAAAATTATGAGTTTTACTCTAAAGAATTTTCAGAATATCTTAATTCGTATTATCAACAATTTGGAGTTCCACATGATAAGGGGACCAGGGGAAATGTTTCAAGACCTACTGTTAACCAAATTTTTCAATACTTTAACAATGTCAATCATAGAGTAGAGAATTACATTAAATCAAAAGATCTAAGCGATGAAGATATCAGATTAATAACTATGGGTTTCCACCATGAACATCAACACCAAGAATTGTTGATTTATGATTTTCAACATTTACTAGCAGAACAATATAGACCAGTTAAAAAAAGTGAAAAGCCTACGTCTGTGAAAGTTGAACCCAAGGTTGTAGATATCCCAGGTGGTCTGTATACTATGGGTTACAATGGACCAAATTATTGTTACGATATCGAATTACCTGAACACAAAGCATATCTCAAAGATTACAAAATCGATGCTTTCCCGATTACTAACAAACAATATCTAGAATTTATTGCTGATGGAGGATATGAAACTTTCAAGTATTGGCTTTCTGATGGATGGGAAAAAGTGAAAAAAAATAATTGGATTGCCCCAATGTATTGGGAAAAAAAGGAAGCAGATTGGTCGGTACGTGATTTCATAGGAATGCGAAGATTAAACCCAAATGAACCGGTTTGCCATGTTAGTTTCTAC
>JAQBBT010000148.1:0-17007 GCA_032125915.1 Nitrososphaerota archaeon | reverse complement strand
ATTTCCTTGAAAAATTATAGTTTTTGAATTTAGAGAATCTAAATCAATGTCAGAGTTTTAAAAAAACTTTGCACCTTTTAGAGATCTTGGATGTTTTGTGGTGGTAATTGATATCGATTCTAATTCATTTTGAACGGATTTTATTCCATCCAAACCTGCAATTGCACCTGAGGGGAGATAAATTGTTTTTTTGAAATCTTTACACGCATCTGATAAAATTTCATAGACAGATTCATCAAGTAACGCTCCAACACTCATAATCATCAAATCTTTTTTATTTTGCAGTACACTCAATGCAACATCTTTTACTGCATCTTGTGATGTAGCTTCCACTACAATATCAATAGGGTTTGAAGATAATAGATGGGGATTTTCAGATATAGTAGGTTTATTTTTTAATTTTTCAACTAGTATAGATGATGCGTCTTTTGATTCATCATAAATGTGTGTAAGTATCGCAGGAATTTTTCCAGAATCAATTGCCAAAGCAATCTGAGTTCCAATAGCACCACATCCTAGTAATCCAACCTTCTTCATTGAAATAGACTAGAAAATATCACCTAATTAATTCTAGTCCAATTTGGGTAAAAAGACACCCTCACCCAAAACATCCCATAGATTAGAGGGCATCAAATCTAATTCCCAATTATTTTCTTTAATTTATTTTAAAACAAAAAGTAGAATTTATCATCAATCTATTTATGATAAAAAACGAAGTAGAATTATGAACACGTCGTTTAACAGCAAAGTTATTTTTGGAATTATGTTATTTCTTGTATTTTCTTTGGCAATCCCTGTAAACGCAGAAGTAGAAGCACCAAAAAAACAATTGAAAAAAGGCATATCAATTGAGGATATTACTTGTAAAATAGGTCTTGATCTGATAATTCGAAATAATGGAGCACCTGCTTGTGTCAAACCCAGAACAGCCGAAAGATTTCAAAGTTCAGGACTAGCATCCATTCCAATTAAATTCACCAATTTACCAGAAGTAAAACAACCTCCCATATCTAAAGAACCATTAGTACAATTTAGAGATGCACAAAATGAAATCCAAACCATTCCTGCAACTGGTGGAACGTTTGTGAATTTTTACATTACAGATGATGATTTGAATATTGCACACACTGGAGTGGAAATTATATCCACTACAGGACTACTTGAATTTACAATCAATGGAATTACTGTTGAAGGTCCTGAAAGAATGATTGAGACAGGTCCAGATACAGGGATATTTTTTGCAAAATTACAGCTTCCTGAAACCATTAACGGAAGACCCATCAATCAAGACGATATTGTAGAGGTACGATATCTAGATGAATCAGATGCAGCAGGAGAAAAACAAGTTTTAGTAAAATCAATCCCTCTACGAAATGCCTTTGCCCAAATTCAAACCTCTGCAGATAAAACAAGAATAGGTCATGAGTTTATCGTACGTCTTTACGAACCTGATGCAAATAGAGATTCCAAAGATGTTGATAGGATTCCAATAAACAGACTAGAATATCGTGGAGAAGGTGGAATTAGAATTACACTTGCAAATCCAAGTTTTGATGCAAACTCTAGCTATCTTTTAGAAACTGGAGAAAACACGGATATCTTTGAGGTTAAAATAAAAATTCCTCGCCAATTAGATGGAAAAGCTGTCCATATTGGAGATTGGTATGAGATAAGATATGTAGATGCATCCACACCTTCTGGTACTAGTGAGAAAATTATTCTAAAAGGAAAGATTGGATTAAACTAGTTCTTTCAAAAAATTATTTAGAGACTAAAATATATGCGTGATTTTCCATATAAGCAGTGGAAATTGGAAATCTAGTTTTAGGTATTGGTTTAGTAGTAATGGGAATAATAGTTGTGTTTGTTGGCCATTACTTTAGCAAAAAGATTGGGATACTGCACGTAATGATTTACTTTATGGCATCATTTGTGTTATTGACCGGAGTATTGTTACTTTTTGCGTATGACAAACCTTCAGTGTTTTTCTAAAATTATTTCATCAAAAATTTGTCAGGACTTGCAGAATGCTCCTTTATCACATGCTCCATATACTCTGATTCTATTTTTGATCTATAGGTACAAAGTGCACAATCAAAAATTTCTTGATGAACAATATTCTTGGCCTTTGAGGCAGCTCTTGCTACAAATATCGTAAAAATTACTGCAAATGCTGTAACAATCAAAGCATAAACAATCATAGGGCCCAAAGTTTCTGCAGTTCCAAACACTTCCTTGAAAATTGCCGTAATTGCTTGATTCCATGCTAAAGCTGCAACCAAACCAAATGCAGCAGTAATTAACACTGCTAACTTGTCTAAAATCTCTACTTTTAGTGGGGTTTTAGATTCATCTGACAATTTCAATCATTCCCTTTAGAACTTTTGAAATAAGTGGAGTTTTAGTTATTTTTGTTAATGGTAATAAAAAATCCCCTCTTTGATTAATTGTAAAAGAAATCATGAGGTTGTGATTAATTTGCAGATTTTGCTTTTGAGGCAGCTCTTGCAACTACTATAGTTAGAATTACTGCCACTATTGTAACTAGTATTGCATAAATTAGCATAGGACCTACAGCACTATCAGTTCCAAAGATCTCTTTGAAAATTGCCTTGATTGCTTCATTCCATGCTAAAGCTGCGACCAAACCAAATGCAGCAGTTACTAGTGCTGCTATTTTGTCCAATACTTCCACTTTAAGTGGAACTGGTTTTGCTTCATCGGTCATTGTAAATAAAACCCAAAATGGTACACATTAAAGCA
Organism: Nitrososphaerota archaeon; assembly: GCA_032125915.1. Classification (GTDB taxonomy): domain Archaea; phylum Thermoproteota; class Nitrososphaeria; order Nitrososphaerales; family Nitrosopumilaceae; genus Nitrosomaritimum. The sequence continues at coordinate 14,244 of JAQBBT010000148.1, read as the reverse complement.
TTTTTAAAAATAGGCCAAACTAATGTCTTAATTTATAAAATATTAGCCACGTAATTTAGTCCGTTATAAGGAAATTAAAAACATCATACTTCAAGGGTCAATATTCTGCATAACCTAAAGATTTTATTCAAAAAAACTAACTGTTTTTGTGCTCAACACAGTCTACAAAGACGCCATAATTAACAGGGATAAGATGCTCTCTGTCTTGAAAGGGCCAAAATTTGAGCAAATTCTTCAAAAAGCCAGAGAAAACTGGATAGAATATCAGCCAACAAAATATGAGGCAGTGATTGCTGGAATTGATTCAAGTTTTAACAATACCAAATTTCAGGGAATAGAGCTGTGGGCAGCTACTGCAGTTTCCATAAAATCTGATGGAGAGATATTGGCAGACTTCCATGAATCTGGATTGGGTTCTGACATTGATATTTCAAGAATTGCTAGTAAAATGGAGATTGATGCATGCAAGAAAACAGTTGATGAAGTAGATTTAGTTCTAATGGATGGATCTTTGCACTCTCAGTTTATGACCAGACAGGCAACCTTAGATTCCTTAATGGTAAAAACTATGAAAAAGAAAAACAATGTCATTTTCATAGCAAAGACATCAAATACAAAAAAACAATTTGAAAATCTTGGATCTCTTGCCGGAGATATTTTTTATTACAACCACATAACTAAATCTTCTGGATTTTCAAAGTTATTTGTTGAGAAAAAATATGGTCATGACAAAATAATTGCATCTACATTTGTAAGATTAAGTGAATCAACCCCAATTATTAAATTAGAATTTTTAGGAGAAGAACATTCTGAAAATGAAATAAAAGATGTATTAAACAAATTATACAAAAACAGTGTTGGTGGATATCCATATGCACTAAAACTTGCTCATAATAACTGTAAAATATCAGACAAAGAACTTGCAAAGATGGTAAGTCTTTTGGGATTAAGTAATGAAATTGGTTCAAGGGAGGTTCTAGGATGAGTTTAGGTTATGTAATAGGAGAATCAAAACCAACTTTTGTAACTGCTCTTACATCACGACCTCTTTCAGTTGGAGAATATGTGATAATTGATACAGAGGAAGGAAAAATTCTAGGATTAGTTGAAAAATCAAAAATATCAAGTGCAGCATTTGCAGATGTTAGAAATTTTGATGAAGCGGCAGAAAGTACTGAAATTGCAGAGATTAACAAGAGAGACAAAACATTTACTGCAAATATTGGAATTTTGGGATTCTTAGATAAATTACAGAAAGGACAATCAATCATACCTGCAATACCACCAATTCCGGGCACGCAAATAACTCAACCTACAAAACAAGAGTTAGAATCTATTTTTAGCTCCGCAAAAGAAGGATGGGTAACAATTGGAAGTCTTCTAAGAAACAAAACAATTGAAGCCAAGATCAATTTAGATAAAATTGTCTCGAGACATTTAGGAATTTTAGCAATGACTGGTATGGGGAAAAGCAATCTCGTTTCCTTGATTGCAAAACAAATTGGAAAACTTAAGGGAACTGTAATCATATTTGATTATCATAATGACTATACCACACTAAATATTCCCCGAATCAATGTTGTGGATGCAAAAATTAATCCAAGGTTGTTGGATGCTGATCAGCTATCAGAAGTGTTGGAGATAAGAGATGGTGCAAATGTGCAGCAAAGAGTACTACGAATGGCTTTTACAAAAAACGTTAAAGAATCAAAAGAATTTTGGAACAAGTTAGAAAATGAATTGGAGTTCATCGTGAATGCAGAGGATAAGAAACTAAAAGAAATAAGGACTTCAGCTTTTAGAGTTCAGGATATTGTAGAAGAAGCACAAAAAAGATTTGAAGATATTTTAGATCCTGACATGGGAGATCCAATTAGCTTCATAAAAGAAGGAAAAACCAACATACTAAATATTTCAGAACTGTCAGAAAAACAAGCTAATGTGGCAGTTGCATTTTACTTGCAACAATTACTAAAAGACAGGAAAGATGCAAGCATGGCAAAACATGGAAGATCAAAAAGAGAAAGAAACTATAGATTTCATTCACCAATTTTTGTAATAATAGAAGAAGCCCATGTGTTTATTCCAAAGGACCAGGATACTAGTGCAAAATATTGGGCAGCTAAAATTGCAAGGGAAGGAAGAAAGTTTGGACTAGGCCTTGGAATCGTTTCCCAAAGACCTAGAAGTGTAGACCTTAATGTTCTAAGCCAGATGGGTTCTTTTGCAATAATGAAAATAATTCAAGAGGACGATCAGCGTCAAATAGCCTCAGCAACAGAATCCACTAGTCGTGAATTGATTTCTCAATTGACTTCTTTGAATGTAGGGGATGCCATACTTGTGGGTCAATGGACCAACCTGCCATCTTTGGTTCATGTTGATGAAGTCAAAGAGAAAGTAATGGGTTCTGATCAAAGTGCCGTTAATGAGTGGGCAAATGCTGAAAAGATGAACGAGATAGCTGTAGAATCTACACAGGGACTAGTTCAAAAAGATTTATTGTTAGATTAAATGTTATTTTCACATATTTCAGATACGCATTTGGGATTAGTACAATACGCCTCAGAAGAACGAGAGCAAGATGTATACCAGTCTTTCAATGAAGCAATTGATACATCAATTAAAGATCATGTTGATTTTGTGATATTTGCAGGAGATATTTTTCACGTACCAAATCCCAGTGGAACTGCAATTGTTCAAATGGCAAACGCTCTAAAAAGATTAAAACAAAATAACATAGACTCATTTTTTATTTTAGGAGAACACGATATTAGCAGAATTCGTACAACACCTATTCCTTATGTGTACCACAACTTGGAATTCTCAAGATATATCGGGCAAGGAAAGCCCATCGAATACAAAGGAATACTATTAGCTGGTTTTGATAAAATTAGAAAAGCTGAGATTCCACGATTTGAAGAAAAATTTAATGAAGTTGACAAAATAGCTAAAGAGCATGTAGGTCATAAAATTTTGGTTCTTCATCAAGGAATTACCGAGTTTAACAAGTTTGCAGGAGAATTGCAGTCAACTGATCTTCCAAAAAATTTCACATATTATGCCATGGGACATCTCCACGACATGGATAACAGAAATTTTAATCATCTAGGAGGACCTGTTGCATATCCAGGATCTGTTGAGCTTACAACAAGTGAGGGAATCAAAGAGACAAAAAAAGGATTCTTTGAGGTAGACATCTCAGAAAAAGAAGCAATACCAAATTGGATTAAATTGGACTCCAGGCCTCAATTTTCTTTTAAAACAAACTATGAAGAATTGACAAAATTAGTAGATGAGGTTTCAGAAAAGATCTCACCATTAGAACGAAAACCTGTTGTGGAGATAAAAATTCAGGGTGAGAATATAGAAACTGACCACATCCAAGCACAAATGAGTCGACTTCAGGCTCAAACATTGAGATGTTTTTGGAGGATTATTTCAAAAGATGTGTTAGATTCATCTGTATTTCTCGATAGGCCAAATGTGATTGATGACGAGATGTTCAGATTGTCAGTAAATGCATTAGGATCAGAGCAAGTTGCAAACTTTGCCATTAAGGAGCTCCTTCCACCTTTGGCATTAAAACAAATCAAAGAAGCATCCCAGATTGTTTTAGAAAATTTTGAAAATTTCAAAAAGGAAAAAGAAAAATGATAACATCAATAGAATTAGGAGATTTTTTATCACATTCTGAAACAAAATTAGATTTTGAAAATGGAGTCACAGTGTTTGTAGGACACAATGGTGCAGGTAAATCAAGCATAATAGATGCACTGACTTTTGCATTATTTGGTCAACACACAAGAAAATCAAATAAAGGTTTGATAAAGCGCGGTGCAATACAAGGGTTTTCAAAAGTAGAATTTACAATTAATGACAAACAATACCAAGCTGTTAGAAAAATAGATAGTAAAGGTGGATTAGCAGCTAAGTTTTCTGAAAAAGTCAATGATGAGATTATAGAAATTGCAGCCGGAGAAAGAAAACAATTTGGAGAGTCAATGACACATGAAATAGAAAAAATAATTGGTTTAGATTTTGAAAAATTGAAAATTGCATCAATCGTTCAGCAAGGAGAGCTTAATTCAATAATCAAAGCTAAACCAAAAGAATTCAAAGAATTACTCAATGCAGTAATTGGCATTGATAAGTTAGATGTGGCTTCAAACTCGATGAAAGAGATAACTAAAGATTTTCGAGAAAAAATAAGAGACAAGATAGGATACGATGACACTCACACAGATATTCTATTACGAGATTTAGAAAAACATCAAAATGAACTTGAAGAAGCAATACCAAAAAAAGAACATCTAAGAGAAGAACATAAAAAATTGCAACAAGACATTGCAGTTTTACGTATAAAGTTAGAAGAAGATACCCCAAAAATTGAAAAAGTGAAACAATTAGAATTAAGAAAGCAAGAACTTCAATCTTATGCAAAAGCTGCCATTAAGGAAATTCAGGAAGAAATTTCGGAAAAAGAGCGTAAAATACAAGATTGTGAAGGGTGTTTTCAAAACGCCGGATTAAAAAACGATTTAGAATCAAAAATTAAAAAAGTAGATTTGGCCGTAGACGAAACACAAAAGAAAATTCAGGAATTATCTAATCAAATAGCATCACTTAAAGAAAAACAAATACTTGCAGCAAAACTTCAGCTAAAAGACAATAGATGTCCAGTTTGTAATTCAGAAGTTGAAAAATTAAACCCGTTGTTTCAAGAAGATCATCTAAGAGAAGAACTTGTTTTAATTCAGGAACACATAGTTGCTACTAAAAAAGAACAAGAAATGTACAACAAAAAAAGATTAGAGTTTGCAGAAAAATTACAAAATTCAAGAGATGCAGAAGCCATATTGAAAGCTCATTCAATTAACAATGAAGAAGAATTAAAAATAATTAAAGAAGAAATTAAAGTAAAAAAGACAAGTGTCCAAAAGATCCCTCACTTCTCAAATAGTAGCCTTTTAGAGATTGCGCAAATGGATTCACACTCAAAAATAATTTTTGAAAATATTTCAAAATTAGAAGAAGCTGTTAAGGGATTTGATGAAAGTGAATTTACGAATCTTAAGAATTCTATTAATGAAAAACAAACAAATCTTTCACAAATTGATCAGCAGTTAGGAGCAATAATAGAAAAAATCTCAAAGAACGAGGAGCAGTTAAAAATAATTCAAAAAGCAATCACAGAATTAAAAACAGTGAAAGAGTATATGGTTCAATTAGATTCCATTCAATCAAATATTTTCAGCAGAGACGGTCCTGTTGCAACTAGTCTAAGATCATGGGCACTAAATACAATTTCAGCAAAAGCCTCAGAATATCTCACTTTGCTAAATACAAAAATTCAAAGAATGCAACTATCAGAAAAGGCAAGAGACATCACCATTACTTGCTATTCCAAAAATGAGGTGTTAGATGTAGAATCTCTAAGTGGCGGCGAACAGGTGAGTGTTGCCTTAGCCTTGAGACTAGGCATGGCTAAACTTTTAGGATCTTCAAATCTTAATTTAATGATACTTGATGAGCCTACAACTCATCTCGATGCGGAAAGGAAAAAATCATTGGTCGAAGTATTATCCCAATTATCAAATATTTCCAATTCAGAGATGGTAATGCAATTCATCATAATAACACATGATGCAGAAATATTCGAAGATTCCACTGTTGAAAAAATATACAAATTTGAATCAGCAGAAAAAGGCAGTAAAGTTACAGCACTTTAAAGATTTAGCTTACCATTACCTTACCCTTCATCCAAGGATGAAGCATACAATGATAATCATATTCACCTGAATCAGTAAAGGTAAACTCCCATGATTGATTTACCATCATCATTCCTGAATCAAAGTTACCATCATGATTTGCAGGCGGTCCACTTGTAACTGTGTGAACTGCAGAATCAATATTTGACCAAACTACTGTTTCACCGGAACTGATTTCTATCTGATAAGGAAGATAACATTCGTTATTCTCTTCACATCCTGGTGCACCTGAACCTTGAGCCATTGTAACTTCTACAGGACCAGAACGTCTTTCTTCAACTATTGGTTCTTCAGAAATAGGTTCTTCAGAAGGCTCCTCAGGAATTACAATCATTTCTTCAACTTCATTTACAATAATTTCTCCAGTCATCCAAGGATGTACCATGCAAAAGTAAGGATATGTTCCTGCTTCAATAAATGTAAAATCAAAAGTCGTTCCTGCTAGAAACAAACTACTATCAAAAACACCTGTTGGGCCATCTGCTGAACTGCCTGCAGTCACTGTATGAGCTGCAACATCAGTATTACTCCAAGACACAGTATCTCTAACCCAAATTTCTAAAGAGTATGGAAGATAACATTCGCTAGTCTCTTCACATCCTGGAGCTCCGCTTCCTTCTGCTAATGATACTATGTGAGTTTGAGGAGCTACGGGCATACCCATAGTTGGAACCTCTGGTGTTGGTTCTACTGTTGGTTCTGGTGTTGGTTCTACTGTTGGTTCTGGTGTTGGTTCTGGTGTTGGTTCTGGTGTTGGTTCTACTGTTGGTTCTGGTGTTGGTTCTGGTGTTGGTTCTGGTGTTGGTTGGACAGTAATGCACTCACCAGGATAAGATAATTCAACTCCTTCAGAATTTAGCAAACATAAATTACCATAGACAATTCCATCAACACCACATACAGGTTTCCACTCCATAGGACAAACAGATGGTTTTTCTCCAGCTGGTAATGCAGGAGCTTCTGAAAGATAACCAGGATCCATTGCAATCATACCCAAGATGGCAGCAATAAGCAAACCAGCTACAACAATAATACCATAAGTAAGATTCATCTCATCCACCCGTTAATTTAGCAAACTTTTCGTTTTTGCTTAATTTTTCCATAAATTCAATATTAGATAATGCAACTATAGCAGATTCTACAACAGGTTTATCAGGATCATTCAAAGCTTTTTCTAAAGCATCTTTTGCTTCTTTAGAACCAATCACTCCAAGTGCAATTGCAGCTTCGTGTCTTACAAACATACTAGGATCATTTAGTGTTGCATCAGCAAGAGGGTTTATTCCACTAGAAAGGCACATCTGTCCTAATGAAAATGCAGCTTCATGTCTTACTAGCTCATTTTCATCATGTTTGAGAACTTTGGCAATATGTGGGACCTTATCTTCACCACCAAAGTCCACCAAGACGCAAGTTGCTCTAGTTCGTACAACAAAATCAGGATGAACTAAAAGATTTACAAAATACGGAGTATCTTTTTGTTCATACTTTGCCTCCATTTCTGCAAAAAGTTGCAGTCTGTCTTCAGTCACTACTTGCATTTGGTTTTGGAGGTCTTTGCGTCCTATATTAGGTTAATCTAGTCTCTTAATTTTTTTAATAATCAACATGTCAAATTATAGATATAATGCCAAAAATGAAGGCAGACTGCCGTAAAATAAAATTAGAATATTGGAGAATAATCCTTAAGAATTATCCCAAATTATATCAAAATTTAGTCTTGATAATAAACACATTTCTTAAATTTGATAAAGGAGTGTTGAATACTAAGAATCAATTCAAAGAATGTGAAATTATGTCTGTTTGTCTAAAGTGTGGAAAAGAAGTAGAGGAGGAAGTGTCCCATGAATATCACATAGAACACAGAAGAGGAAAAATATCAAGTGATAAAATTTGTTCAGAATGCAATTAGAAGATTAATTCTAGAAAAATAAAAAATGCCCATGTATGTAATTATAGATTTCTGAATTTCAGATATGTATTTAATGGAAAAAATATGATTAGTTGTAATGAGCGCAATGATAGGACAAAAATGCCCTAGTCTGGGAGTATCTGAATGGGTGCAAGGTACTCCAACAAGTTTAGACCAGGAAAAAGATAAGATTGTGCTAGTTGAAGTATTTCAGGTGAACTGCCCTGGATGTTTTATGCATGCAATTCCAGAGGCAATAGAGATTTACAATAAATACAAAGATGATGGAGTTAGGGTCTTAGGAATAGCAACTGCTTTTGAGGATTTTGATAAAAACACATTAGAAAATTTGAAAATGCTTGTAGAAACAGGTGAGGTAATTGGGGAGACTCAAAAAGCATTATCAATGTCCGGACAGTTGCAAGAGGGCAACAAACTGTCGTTTAAAATTCCATTTCCGTTAGGAATGGACAATCTAACCAAAGTCAATGGCGAGGTAAGCCAAGACCAAATTATGAAGTTTATCCATCCCCAGATTCCAGAATTTGACTCACAGCCTGAAGATTATCGAAATCAGATAATTCAAAGAGTAAAAGATCATTTTAAATCAAAACAATACTCTGCTGAAACTTTTGAGAAATTTTCCCTTCAGGGAACACCATCCATAATTCTTATTGATAGAAAAGGAATCTTAAGGGATGTATCCTTTGGGCAGACGGGACATTTAGACTCGATGATTCAAAAGTTAATTGCCGAGGGATAATCTCAAAGTAAATTATCAATTTTTCTTGCCTTTTTCATTTTTGACTAGTTTTTTGAATAATAATCTACAATGAACCCTGAAAACATACAATTAGAAAAAAGACTCATCGAGCAAGAAATCAAAGAGTTGAAACACCAATTATACAAAATCGAGGAATAGACATTCCTCAGTTTTTTATACATAGAAATTTACAATAATATGTAGATGTAATTTACCGTATGTCTGATGATAAAAAACTGCATGAATTATGGAACATTATTGCAGGTCTGCGTTTAAGATCAAATGAAATTCATGACCGAATGAACGAAAATGAAGATAAATTTGTAAATTCAGGAAACTCAGAATTAATGAGAGAGAATTTCCAATTAATTGAGGAGCAAGTAGAAGTGTCAAGAAAGACACTAGAATTATTAGCAGATTATCAAAACATGATTAAAGAATCACAAAATTAGATTCAAAATCACTTTGCCGCGGTTCTGGGTTTAGTTTTGGTAGATTTTGGTTCTCTAGTTTTTGCAGATTTTCTTGCTTCTTTGGGAGTTTTTTCTAATAGGGCAATTGTTTTTTTATTGGATAGTATCCATGCTTTGAACATTTGCTCAAAAACTCCATCTAGTTGACTGTTGTTTGAATGACCAACTTGTAGCTTGTAACTTTCCCAAGCCCGTATAATTGATTCATTGTTTTTCTTGAGAAAAGACAATGCTTCTTTTTTCCCCAACAAAAAATTTTTCAACAAGTAGTATTTTATGTGTTAAGTCAAGGAAATTTAGATTGATTTTATCCAAAAGCTATAATTGCTAATGATAATGCAGCGACAATGCAAAATCCGCCAATTAGTGCAATTTTATCATTTTTCATAAATTAGGATTGAATTTTTCTAAAATAAAAACAATACACTACTAAAAATGAAAAGTGAGAATATTAAAAATAATTTTATTTCAGATCAAACTTAGTTCAAAGACTAAACAATAATGACATTACTGAATAATAAACAATCACACTTACAGCAATTACGATAACTCCAATTTTTGATTTTTTCATCTTTTGCTTAACCTTACAGCAATTAGTGCAGGGGCCACAAAATACATCCCTACATTCAATAAAATAATACCTGAACCATACCCTATAGCTTCAATTTCTGAATTCATGTCGACATTACTCAAAAGTGAGAATGAAAAAAGTAAAGGAGTAATACCAATTTTGACGGCTTCTTTGAATAAGGGGAATTCTCTTTCTAAATCTGCAACTTGTGGACTAAAAGAATAATAGAAATTATTAAAAGTCTTCATAAAATCCGAACCTGATTTGGTTTGTAATATTTTGTTGTCTCTTAATTCTCGCAACTGTTGTACTTGAGGAGCAAGCTCAGAATCAAATGTTGCAGTGGCAATTAGGCAACCCCCACCTGTTTGAGATTTTTCTTCATCAGGTACTTTGTCATTTTTAGTTGCATTCAATTTATCTACATCTTCTAGATAATTTGTTGCAATTACATCTAGTTTGTTATTTCCAGAGCCAGTAAAATTTAATGTGATAAAAGCAATTCTGGCATCTGATTTAATTTTTGGGTGATGCTCTTGGTCATTTAGATAAAAAGTAAAATTTCCACTCAGCAAGTTATGAGGTATGATTAGTTCGCCTAAATTATTTTCAAGGCTACTAATGATGTGAAGTGTTAGTTGTTTTTGTTCTTTATCAAATTCAACTTTTTGCACATCAAAATTAGAAGTAGTTATAATTTCAAACACATATCCGCCAGTTTCAATATCAAATCTATTTACAAGCCCGGTAGCATCAGAAAGAGGAGCAGCAAACGCTGGAGTAAACGCTAGTAACAGCAAAGATGGAAGTAGTAATTTAAAATTCAATTTTATGCAGCTGGTGCGCCAACTCTATTTCTCAATTCCTTATCTTGAGCAATTCGAGGATGCTGTGGATCTGCCAAGATCACTTCAAACCAATAATGCATACCATCTTTGTAAACAAAGTATGAGCCCAAAAGTTTCATGTTTGGATATCTTTCAAGAACCCTTCTATCAGCAACTTTTTTCATGTTGTCATCTGCTTTGATACGAGTTACACCAAGATGTTTTGGTCTGCGTCCACCACGTGGTCTTTGTTTTCTCATACCACCGGTTCCAACTCTCATCCTAACTACAACAATGCCTTGTTTTGCCTTGTAGCCTAATCGTCTCGCTCTTTGAATACGACTTGGTCTATCTATTCTAGTGATTGCGTTTTGTTTACGCCAACCAATGACTCGATCTCGAAGATCTGGAGAATTCTCATTCCAGAGTCTAATCCACACCTTATCTTGCAAACTAGGCATAACGGCTTTAGAAAAAACCCCTTTAATAACTGTAAAACAAGCAAGGAAAATATCTTGTTTTTTAAAATGCTCTAAGAGCGGGCTATTCACCGCACTCAAAGAGTTGTATCCGCAGAAAACTCGATAACGGAAATATAGTCTGGGCATTAAAAAAGATTTCTGAGAAATTATGCCAGTTTTTATTACCAAAGTCAAATACTGTTCAATGTGAAAATTAGGTTTCTAATCTTAGGAATTTTTGCAATAGGTCTCATCATCTTGCCAAATGCATTTGCCGCACCATCAGTTCAGATACTAATGGACCAAACAACTTTCAGCTATGGCGAAAAATTAATCTACACAATAGAGGTGAGTGAAGTAACAGGGGATCTAGCTATCATTCACATCAGAGATGAAGCAGGAAAGGGGAGTAGTGCCATACCTATTGAAATCTCAGGATTAAAAACAAAGATCCCATCCCCATACCCATTTGAAAAGCAAATTTTCCCAGAAGGAAAATACTTTATTGACTTGGAGTATTCGGGGGCAGAATATACTGCTGAATTTGAATTAATTGATTCTGGAAACATTGTAATTCCATTTCAAATCAAACAGATTGCATATAGTTGGGTAAATAATGAAGTATCTGGAGGAAGTTTAATTGATGCAATACAAAAAACAGTTGAAAAAGATGCAATCAATATCCCATACGTAATCGATAATGAACGTCTTGAGAAAATTTACATCCCAGATTGGCTAAAAATAATTGCTTTTTGGTGGCTTGATGAAGAAATTTCTGATGGAGACTTTGCAAATGCATTTCAATATTTAATTGATAAAAAAATCATTATAATTTAAAAACATGAACAAACACGTTATCATTACAACAATTGCAATAATTGTAATAATCAGCCCGGTATTGTATGGAGTGTGGGGAATTTATTCAGTTGAGCAACTACATCTTGGAACTTCAAATAGCGAATTCAGTTATTTTGAAATGTCAAATTATGAAAAAATTAAAATATGTAATCCAATGCCATTTTTTGTTAGTTTCAGTGGATTGAAAATTGAGACTTACTATACAAATGACCTTAAAGGGATTTTTGAGATTGGACCGACAATAATTGGTCCAAACACGTCTGAAATTTTAGATTTGGATTTTTCCTCAGAAAATTTTGCAGAATCACAGTATATTTTCATGCATATGGATGGACAGTTTGATGGAGAAATTCCAATTAGATTAGATCCAAGTAAAATGATAGTGGTGACCAACTTTGAAACCAAAATAATAGGAGTTATACCTTATCAAAATACAATCACGCAAACAGGTCTTGATTTTACAAATATGATGAATGAAGAGTCCACGTGTGGAAATATCAATTAAGATGATTTACTTGCTTTAGACATTAGAGCAAGTACTATTCCAATTATTCCAGCAATAACAAATGCTGCAATAAAACCATAAACTAATTCCTTTCCGAGGGTTTTAGGAGATGTAGTTACATGGGTAGATTCAACTACACAGACACCATTCTTTAGAACAGTACCTGAGCCACATCTTTCATCTAACATACAAACACCATCTTTTAGAATTGTTCCCGGACCACATTCAGTTTTTGGTTTATCTTTAATTTTGTCATCCTCTTTAGGCACAGGAGTAGGATCGGGTGTTGGTTCAGGAGTAGGATCGGGTGTTGGTTCAGGTATTGGTTCAGGAGTTGGTTCAGGAGTTGGTTCAGATGTTGGTTGTCCAAATACTGAACCAATGATTTCAACTTCTTCTGTTCCCAAAGGAAGAGTAATACTCAAAGTTCTAGTTTGAGGAGTAGTCTCAATTTCAAAATAACTAGGTTCATCCCCATCAGCTAAAACAATAAAGTCATCATCATTTCCTTGATACACTGAATCAAAGAAACTTCTCTCAAAAGTAATATCTAAAACTCCAGGGGAATTTGTGACATCTACACTAAAAATCAAAGAAATAAAATCCAAGTCTGGCTCTATTCCAGAAACAGACACATCAGTTCCAACGTATTCAATATCAAATATGTTTCCTTCAATACTTACTGATGTAGTTTCGGCATAAACTAAAGTCGAGGATAAAATTGCTACAAAAATCAAACCAAGAGAAATTTTTAGAATGGAGTTAAAACTAGGAACACCTATGTGTGATTCTGATAATAAGTTATTTGTGCCCTGGTTTTCCAACAAAGATTTTCCTCAAAAGGGGTGTTAAAAAGAATAAGATGACATTTAATCACGTATCAGTCAAGCTTTTTTAGTTATTTTTTGATTCAAGCAAAAAATATTTTTAGACTCAAATTACGCCTCGGAGAATCTGAATTATTTTCTCCCCAATGACGTTTGCTGCAAGAGATTGCGCCTCTTTGGTTTGAGCACCAATGTGAGGAGTAAGAATAACATTATCTAATTCAGTTAATTTATTACCAGTCGCAGGTTCTTTTTCAAAAACATCTAATGCTGCACCTCCCAAGTTTCCATTTTTTATTGCCTCATAGAGAGCATCCTCATCTATCACGCCACCACGAGATGTGTTGATAATTTTTGCAGTTTTTTTCATTGTGGATAATTTTTGAGAGTCAATCAAGTGATACGTAGAATCTAAAAGTGGTACATGAATAGATACATAATCAGAACTTTGTAAAAGAGTGCCAAGATCAGCTTTCATCAAGCCGACCTCTTTTGAAAATTCCTCATCAATCGGAATAACATCATAGCCAATAATATTCATGTTTAGTGCTTTAGCAAGTCGCCCCAATCTTTTTCCAATATTTCCCAGTCCAATAATTCCAAGATACTTTCCACGAAGTTCTGTTCCTTTCAATTCTTTTTTTAGCCATTTACCATCACGGATTGCTCTATCACCTCTGGCAGTTTGACGAGCCAAAGACAGCATTAATCCTAAAACTAATTCAGCAACTGCGTTCATTGCTCCCTCTACAGCATTAATTACCCGAATGTTTTTTGCCTTAGCTGCTTCTTGATCTACATTATCAAGACCAACTCCCACACGTGCAATGATTTTACAGTTTTCAGCTTTATCAATAATTTCTTTAGTAATTGTTGTTCGGCTTCTAACAATGACGATGTTGAAAGTGGAGATTTTTTCCAAGATTTGTTCAGGAGTGATTGTTGGCTCATAAGAGACCTTCAAGCCATTATCTTGTAAAATTTTATTTAAAACTGGATCAACTTCGTCACAAATTAAAACTGAATCTTCAAATCCCATAATATTTGAAATGATCTACCGAATATATTTCATTAAAAGAATATGTGGAAATCGTATCAAAATTAAATTTTTATCAAATTTTATCTTACAAATTTTCATCTTTTTCAAAAATAATTTCAAAAAAAATCAAGAATATAACTCAAGAAAATCCTAATTTGTGACTAAATGAGGTGTAAACGAGTTTATCGACAAAGAGTAAAAATAGTATCCCCCCTTCTCGTGCCTAACTTTTGCGCC
>JAQBBT010000147.1:0-4802 GCA_032125915.1 Nitrososphaerota archaeon | reverse complement strand
CAATTCCCAGTTTTCGAAACAACATCTGATTTTGTAGCAAATGTTGGTACAACTTTTAAGATTGAAGGAATTGTTGGAAAATCCCCTTATTTGCACAAGGCTTTGGATGAGGCATACAAATATCGAATGATGACATCTGGTGCAAGCAGCTTTGAGTATAATTACAGGTTCTTTGATGTTGATGTAAATCTGATAAGAGATGAAGAGGCCATTAGAACTCTTCACTACCATAACTGTGAAATCCTGGATTATGAGGCAGTAACACTTGATTCAAATGATTATGAAAGTTACACTTCATCTAAAACTGGTTTTGCAGTGGTGGATATAATTGAATTTAGATGTGCTGGCCTAAATGGTGAATCATCAAATGCAGCAACATTCCAAAGTATAGATTATGGCACTATCTATGATTTTGCTGAAAATGTTCGTACTTTTATCACCTTTGAATTTAAAGACGGGGTAGAGAAAATAGAATTTCCATCATTTCGATTAAACTCCGGATTTGAAGAATCTGATGATTCTGTTTCACCTAGTTTTAGTGTTGAGGGTGTTGTAAACTATTATCCATTATTGTACAATGCAATAGATAAGGCTAGAAAAGTTTCAGGAATTGGTACTGCATTTAACACTGATTTTGAGGCCCTAGTTGAGTTCTCAAATGGTGAAAAAACTCTAAGATCACTTGATTTTAGCGATTGTCGTGTTTCGGGGGCAACAATAAACACAGAAACTGACAAAGAAGAAGGATTTACTGGAAAAAGCGGATTTGCTATTGTTAATGAAATTGATTTTGACTGTGCAGGTATGAAACCAATGAATGTTAATTATGAACAACTTTATGATGATTCCCCAATATGGGATAACACTTTCAGGACAAATGAACTATTAAATCAAAGTTTGCGAATGGCAAATGGACCACGAGTAATGGCCACATTCACATACGATAATGAAGTAGAGACATTAGAATTTCCAATATTCCGACAAGGTGATGTTCTATCAAAAGCCTATCCAACCTTTGAGTTAAAAGGAATAGTGGGAGATTATCCGTTATTGTACAAACGAGTGGATGACAACATTAAACTTCAAAGTATTTCAGGGGTCAATACCATGACAGATCTCTTTGATGTTGATGTTAATCTTGTAAATGGCGAAATAGTTAGAGGATTCAATTATTCTAAATGTCGTGTGGTAGATTATGATGTGGACTCTTTAATGAATCGAGAAGAAAATTACATCAAAGGGGAATTTGCTTTGGAGAATACCTTTGACTTTGAATGTTTAGGGTATCATCCTAACAATCCAATGTATGATGTAATGTTTAATCCCCACAGTAAATCTGACACCATCAGTAGTAGGGATCTTAGAAATACTGATGATTGGGGACCTGGATTCTACGTAGAGCGCTAATCTCTTTTTTATTTTAAAATATGTGGTCTGGATAAAAATCATATTCAATTATTTACAATTAATCAAATCAACTCTAGTGTTTTCTGCCTAATTTTTACAAAAAGGTAATATTCTATGAATATGTGCATAATGTGAGATATAATGACATATCAAGATACACTAGAGAAAATGTTGTGTGAAACACTAGTGCGTGATGTTATGACTAAAGCCTTGATATCTGTAGACCCTGCAACCACTCTTTATCAAATCTCCAAGATGATGGAGCAGGGTGGCATGGGTTCAATCTTGGTAAAAAAAGATGGAACTCCTTCGGGAATTATCACTGATAGGGACTTTGCAATTAAAATTGCAGCACATGGTATTTCGATGGCCACTCCAGTTGAGCAAATCGCCTCTTTTCCATTACTAACAATAAACTCTACTGATTCAATTTTAGATGCAGCAAGGGTAATGTCTGATAAAAAAATTCGCAAGCTTGGAGTAGTTGAAGACGGAAATATTGTGGGAATAATTACTACAACTGATTTAGTAAATCAACTGACTACAAAAAAATAAAATTTATTCTAGTAATATTCCTCATGAATATAACACCATTTCCATGATTTGTCAGGAATGGCTTGCATAACTGGGTGTCCTGTTTCTTTGAAATGTTTTGTAGCGTGTTGTCCTACTGATGAATCACAACAACCTACATGACCGCAAGTCAAACACATTCGTATTGCAACTGTTGGCATGTGGTCTTTTTTGCATTGCTCACATTCTTGTGCATTTGGAGTAAACTTTACTTCTTGAGAAAAATGTTCACACTGTTTCATATCTAATCTTAAACTAACTTTTGTATAATCTAATACTTTTTTAGAGTGTCTTTGTATCGTTTTATGGATTCAACTATAACCTGCTTTGCTCCCTTTGATGATTCCCATCCTATAATCTCAACTTTCTTTCCTTCCAAATCTTTGTACACTTGAAAAAAATGGGCAATTTCAGAACGACTGTGATCCTCGACATTAGAAATATCTGCAGTGTGGAGATACCTTGGGTCATTTGTTGCAACACAAATAATCTTGTCATCTACCTCTCCATCGTCTTTCATCCTGAGCAGTCCTATTGGCCGTGCCTCAATTAAGATTCCAGGATATGTGGGGTTTGTTACAAGTACCAGTGCATCCAATGGGTCTCCATCCTCTGATAGAGTCTGGGGAACAATCCCATAATCTCCTGGATAGTGAAATGGAGAAAATAACACTCTGTCTAGTTTTATCATGTTGTGTTTTTTGTCATATTCGTACTTGTTCATAGAGCCCTTTGGAATCTCTACTATTACATTGATAATCTCAGGAATGTCAATTCCAGTCTCAATGTCATGCCAAAAGTTTTTACTCATTTTCTAATTTCTGGATTTATATTTTCGCTATATGAATGGTGACTGATTTTTACCAATAATTCATCATTTGGATAAATTGTTTTATTCCTTTTTTCTGTGATTTAGTATGGCAAAAATTGCAGTGATTGTCGGCTCTGTACGATCAGAGCGTCAAGGAATCAAGGTTGCAAACTAGATTGTAAAAAAACTAAAAGAGCGAGGACATACCGTATCTTTGGTTGATCCTGCCAAACTACAACTATACCTCTTTTGGATAAAATGTATAAAGAGATGGATACTCCTCCAGAAAATTTACAAAAACTTTACACCATCATAAAAGAGGCAGATGGTTACATCCCTGTAACTCCAGAGTACAATCATAGCGTTTCTTCTGCAATGAAGAACACGTTGGACTATTTTTTAGACGAATATTTTTTCAAACCCTCAGGTATTGTTTCATACTCTGTTGGAGCATTTGGAGGGATACTTGCAGGGAATCATCTCAGGCAAATTTTAGCAGAGATGGGTGCTCCTGCAATTCCATCACAAATACCAATATCCAAAGTTCAAGATGTTTTTGGAGTTGATGGGGAACTACTTGATAAAAACTATGAGCGGAGATTTGAGCGATTCTTTGAAGAGTTTGAATGGTATGTTACTGCTTTATCTGAGCAAAGAAAGAAAGGAACACCTTACTAGATAGTCTCACTATTTGGAATTACTCTGAATATGTTTACTGTGTATTCTCCTTCAAAGATGTTTGTTGCCACACCTGTGTCTGCATCTACATTTCTAACTCGAAACTTGTACTCAAAGGAACCATCTCCTTTGACATCAACTTGTGCAAAGTGAACAGGATCCTCGTCCTTGAATATTTGAATAATTACGGGATATCTTTCTGCATATTCTGATGCTTGTCCTTTTACTACTCCCCAAGGAAATGTATTTTCTTGAGGTATGTCCATTGGGATTACAGTTTTTTTGAGACTGACCTCATTGTTTATTGGAGTTATTGTAGTGCTGTTTTCAGCTATTGCAGTTGGTGAATTTATTCCAATTACAACTGTTAAGACTAGAATTGCTGCAAGTGTAAAATACTTTATTTTCATTTCTAATTTTATGGGGAAAATGAGTTTAAAAAACTTATTACCAAATTCTTCTTTTTCTCTGAAATTGAAGTTTTTCTATTCCTATATTTCAATTAACCATCAAAATTCATCAATAGAAATCATCACTTGAGTTTTAAGTTCATCAAGAGTATCTGCAGTATGAGCACCGTTAAAGATATTATGAAAAAACCAATTACAATTGAAAACTCTTCTACTGTTTCTCATGCAATGCACAAATTCATTGAATTAAAAATTAGTCGTCTATTAACAACAAATGACGAGGGAAGAATAATTGGAATAATTACTGAAAAAGATATTGGGTTTTTTCTTCTTGCAAATAACGAGGAAAAAAATCTAGATGATATTTCAATATCTGATATTTCTCATCCTCTAATTGAGGTAAGTAAGTCCACCCCAATTGAGGATGTAGCACACATAATGTATTCAAAAAATATTGGCTCAGTTGGAGTCTCAAACTCTGAGACTGTGGGAATTGTGACAAAGACTGACCTTGCAAGATACTATATTCAAAACTATGTTGGGCACAAAAGAGTGGGTGATGCCATGACTGTATCGTATTTGGCAATGTATCAAAACGATAAACTATACAAAATTTTGGAAAAAATGATACAAGACAAAGTATCCAGATTAATAATTAAAGACAAAGAAGACAATGCAGTTGGAGTAATTACCTTTGGTGATGTGTTTAGGTTATCTCTGACTATGGGCCAGGAAAGTGATGTGATTGATAACTCTGATCCTACAATATCGGTAATATTTCCACGTAAGGGCTTTTTGAGTGAAACTGGATTTGGAGGTACAACTAGCGCAAAAGATGTGATGAGTGATTGTATTACTTCAGTTGACTATAATGATGACTTGGTTACTGCGTGTACTGAAATGATTGACTCTAACATTAACGG
>JAQBBT010000146.1:0-3085 GCA_032125915.1 Nitrososphaerota archaeon | reverse complement strand
CTACAAAAGAAAAAAGACTTTAAAATTTCTTTTGATAACTGCCATCATTGGTATTTCAGTTGCAGGTGCTAGTACTCTGGTTCAACAAGGTCTAAATTCAGATAATCCACTTAAAGTCTGTATTAATGATAAAATTACACCATACAAAATCAAAGCAACCTTAGAATTGATAGTAGATGGTGAAAAGGCAGACATTCCAGCAAATATTGGTCTTAAAGGAGACTGTAAAAGAACACTCTATACATTAACTGATGATGGAACCATTTATGCTGAATGGGTAGAAGAATACCCATTTGAAATTGGACACTTTTTGTGGATGTGGGATTTCCCTCTAAAAGATATGGACCAATCCAAATCTACAATGTTTGTAAATGGTAAGGAGTCAGATCATTTTATCAACCATCCATTACAAGATGGATATCATTACAAAGCCGAATTTACATCAAAAGCATATGATGAATCAAAAGATACCGATTTCCTTCCAGAGAAATAGTTTTTTTTAGACTTTGAAAAATTAATCAAATTCATCTACAAAGTATTCTTTACAAATTATTAAAAATAATGAAAAGAAGAAAGGCGGTTATTTTACCAATATTTGCCGTTGTCTGGAATAAGACCTATACCTTCTCTTTCGAAGTGTCTGTCTAATTCGTCGACCCATCTCTCACGGTTGTCCTTGTATGACCATCCGTGTACACGTAACCAGAATGATATAATTCCCAAAAGGAATATCGAGAACATCATGGTACCAAAGATGTAAATCATTACATCATAGAATAATGGATCATAGTTTGGTCCTAATTGTCCTGTTACTGATGACAGAATGCTTAGGAAAGTTCCTACGATAGGAGTCATTGTATATTTTGGCTCAATTTCTGCGATATATACATTTCTGTTATTATCAAGAAGGACGAGATCAGTATTGTCATTAGGAGTTATCTAATAAAATAAGAGAAAAAGATGGTATTTTTTTATCCTCTGCCCATTGCTGCATATTTGCCAGATTTACCTTTAATGAAGAAGGCTGCTGCAATACCGCCAAAGACTGCTGCAGAAATTACTGCTGCTCCACCTACACCACTTGCATCAAGATAAGGAGTTCCCGATCCAGAAGCTGGGTTTGCGTTTGCGGCTTCGACTCTTCTTTTTTGAATCTCTAGTGCCTCTTCTAAGGTATATGATCCAGTTTCACCGCCTGAACCTACGTTACCCATGTATTGTGCAAATGCTAAAGAGCTTGCACCAAAGGTACCTACGACAAATACAGCGATTAAGGATGCTGTTAATAGTGTTTTACTGTTCATACCGTTTACCTGTCGTTTTGAAACCAGTGTACTTATTTAACTTTTATTCTGAACTTCAAATTTAGAAAATATGTACGAGATCCGAATAAGTAACGTTTAATTTTGTTCTAAATTTAGGCGCTTCATGGGAAGAATGCATACACACAGACATGGAAAGTCACACTCTATTAGACCTGCAACCTTACGTGCACCTTCATGGATAACATTAGGTCCAAAAGAAATAGAGGAACTAATCATAAAATATGCAAAAGATGGTTTATCTCTTAGTCAAATTGGAATTAAATTAAGAGACCAACACTCAATTC
Source organism: Nitrososphaerota archaeon (assembly GCA_032125915.1). Taxonomy (GTDB): domain Archaea; phylum Thermoproteota; class Nitrososphaeria; order Nitrososphaerales; family Nitrosopumilaceae; genus Nitrosomaritimum. The sequence goes on along the minus strand of JAQBBT010000146.1, from coordinate 1,476 downwards.
CTTTGATAAAACCAATCCTGAAAAAAAGTTTGGAAGAGGTTCTTGAGGAAAATAATCTAAAGCCAGAGATGCCAGAAGATCTGAAAAATATGGTACAAAAAGCAGTCGGTCTTCAAAAACATCTCAAGGCAAATAAGGGAGATAACAGAAATGTAAGATCCCTGGAATTAATTGAAGCCAAAGTCCACAGATTGTCGGTATATTATAAAAGAATAGATCGAATTCCTAAAACTTGGAAATATAAATCCGTGGTTGCTCAATTAGAATAATGCCAAGATCTTTTGATGAGTCCCTTTCATTTTTCAAAGATAAAATTTCGGATTGTATAAAATCACAAAAATCAATTTCAGTCACCACCCATATCGATTGTGATGGATTAGCTTCAGGCAGCATAATCACCAAAGCCCTAATTAGAGCAGGGGCAAAATGTACGGTTCGAACTTCAAAAGAATTTAGTCAAAATGTAATAAATTCACTCAAAAAAGATTCCAGAGATTTTCATATTGTAACAGACCTCGGAGGAGGATTTGCAAGTAATCTAGATCAATCCCTGGGAGAAGATTGGATAGTCCTTGACCACCACCAAATATCAGAAAATGAACATGATAATCCAAGAGTCATAAATGCTTGGAAATATGATATAGATGGAGGAACTGAAGTTTGTGCAGGCGGGATGGCTTATCTTGCCGCAATGTCCCTTGATGATAAAAATTCAGATTTGTCTGCATTGGCCGTTGTAGCAGCCTTGGGAGATAGACAAGATCAAGGAGAAAGGAAATCTTTTACAAGTAAGAATTTTGAAATTGCCAACACAGCCAAAGAACTTGGCCTTTTAGATATTGACCTTGATTTGCTATTAGTTGGAAGGGAAACTAGGTCACTCCCAGAGGCCCTTGCATTTACTTCTCAGCCTTTTATCGAGGGATTAACTTGGAATAGAGATACCTGTTTATCTTTACTAAATTCTTCTGGAATTCAGCTAAAAGATGGTGGGAGATGGAGAGTTCCAGCAGAGCTAAACGAGGATGAAAAAAGAATCATTATTGAAGAAATTACCAAATTTACCACTGGAAAAAATGTCACAGATATCATGTCAGAGTTGATAGGATACACATACACATTTCCAAGAGAAGATAGAAGGAGTTTTCTACGAGATGGAAGAGAATTTTCAACCATGTTAAACTCCTGTGGTAGAGTAAGTAAATCCGGAGTAGGCATAGCAATCTGCATGGGAGATAGAAATAAAATTCTAAGAGAAGGTGAAATGATACTTTCAGAGTATAGAAAATTAATCCGAGAATACATGAATGTGTTAACTAATGAAAGATGGAGAGTTTCTGAAAGTAAGACTTGTGTCATGGTAAATGGAGAAGGAATAGTTCCTGAAACCATGACAGGAACTATATCATCATTGATTGCTGGATCTCCAAAAAATTCAGGAAAAATCATTATTTTAAGAACTAAAGGAGAAGAAAA
>JAQBBT010000145.1:0-8365 GCA_032125915.1 Nitrososphaerota archaeon | reverse complement strand
AGCAATCTTCACAATAAAATGCGGGGAATCTTAAATTCTCTCTCAAAAAAAACATTAGAACAAATATTTTTTTTTGATGGCCACAGCCAAAAATGTGCCTAATTTGTAAAACCATGTGCTAATTATCCAATTATGATTTATTATATTTTTTGATAATATCTAAAAATCTGTTTGATTTAATTGATAATTTTGAATAAATTTATTCTGAAATATAGTTTGTGATTTATGGTACGCTGAAATTCATTCTCCATAAAATTCACTCCAGTCTTTTCCAAGAATCTGAATTATTTTGTATGCCAATCTATCAATATTCACATTTGGCTCTGCTGTAATTAAGAGGATCATATTTTTTAAAGGAAAGCTTATCATTACTAATTTTTCTCGTCTTGAGGCAGAATATTTCACAGCTCCCATAGAATAATCAAATTTTTTTCTGGTAGAAATTCTTAGGGCTAACTCTCTGAAAATTTTATGTTGTTCCTCATCATTTTCAAAAGGTACAATACCTTCGCAAAATCTACTCTCTACCAAATCTCCATTCATATTAACAAATCCTGCAAATCTAATCTCTTTTTCAAAAATTATTTCATCTAATTTTTGTTTGAATAAACCTTCGGGAATTTCATTATTCATATTTTATTATCTAGTTAATCATGCATATTATCTCCATAAAAGACCTGCTTTGTTGTTTATGTTGTAGTATTGTGTATCTTTTAAAATACACATTCTTCAAAAGAATTATTCAGTAAGGTTGTAAGACTTCTATTGGAATTATTATTGAAAAAACCATGATTATTGATTTTTTTTAAAATAAAATAATTAGAGGGCTTCGTTTCCTCTCTTTTTTGATGCAATATTAAGAACATCGTCTACAGGTTCTATTGATATAATTCCGTCTCCACCTTTTCCGGTAAAAGCGGCATCTGCAATTGCAGAAACTACTGATTCAACCAGAGAGTCCTCGACTATTGTGCTGACAGTTGATACCTTGTTGTATTCAGCTTCAAAAGTACCTGTTCCTCTTCCGGCTCTCATGGTTTGTCTTTTTCCAGAACCACGTCCATTTCCTTCTATTATGGTGTAGCCTCCAACTTTATCTTTTATTGCATCAGAAACTGCACCTGCCTTATCGACTTGTATGTTGCCTCAATTCGCTTCATTTCCATTCCTAAATATCTATTATTTAAAAAAGATCATATGTTTTAATGGAAACTTTATGATACATTAAGACCGAGGTTATTTCACTATCCTCTGACCTTTTTAATATGAATTAAAAATTCTATTCATGAAAAGCGATGAAAAACGATCACATAGACTAAACTATCTTTTGAAATATTACCTGAACAACCCCCAAGAAACTGATCTTTACCTTCGAGCAAAACAAATGGGTGTTGCTGACTCTACTGCAAAAGACTACATTAGAACTGTAATTATTCAAGCCAAAAGAATTCATTCAGATTAAATTTTGTTTCTAGAAATCCCACTTCAGATATTTTATCTGTTACAATTTACTCTTATTTTTGGTTTCATTTAAGAGAAAAACTATACATTATTTTGCTTTTCTTTATTTACTAATCTTAAGCACGGTAACTTCATAAACAATCTCATAGAAGAATAAAACAAGTATGACTGATTCTATTCTGGATGATGTTCAAGCCCTATTGGATAAAGAATTTGGAGATAAACGAATACTGGAACAGATTCTAAGAGCTGCCCAAAATAATGAGGTAATAAGTAATTTTGAACGAAATTATGTCCGAAAACTAGCAGAAAAACATTTGGGGAGAAAACCTCTTGTTGAAAATAAAACTCCAGAGATACCCCGGCAAATAATTCCAGACGTTGTAATGCCTTCACCCATAACAAAATCTCAAACAGTACAAATGTTGTCACAAACTCCTAAAATTACAAAATCAAATTCAAAAAACACTCCAATTATGTTAGGAGTAGGTATAGCAGTATTGGCTATAATTATAATAACCGCTGTGTCTTTTGATGGAATTTTTGATACAACTCCTACCACAATAGAACCTGACAAATCACAAAGTACGTCTAAATCCTTTTCAATACAAACAGATTTGTCATCATACCAAAAAGGAGATATTATTTCACTCAGTGGAAAATCTGATCTTTCTTTGGGAAATCAGATTTATTTGTCAATAGAAAATTCCAATGATGAATTAGTATGGTCTGAACAGGTAAATGTAAAAAATGACGGGCAATTCACCACATTGACCTTTGCTGGAGGTCTTGGTTGGGAAAAGTCTGGAACATTTACGGTAAAATTAGAGAGTGATTCAGAAAAGGCCACAAACAAATTTTCATTTATTAGATAATCGTTCAAATTCTTTCCAATGAGTATCAATAACTTTTCTTAATTGTTCAACACTAATTTCTTCCAGGTATTCACGATACACAATGAATTTGTTCTGTTTAACTTGTGTATCTTCATAAATGTCTCTAGTATTTTTTGGTATTGTACCTACTTTCCATTGCTTCATCTCAAAAATCCATATCTTTGAATCTGGGTTTGAAAAATCAATATCATCACATCCAATAAAATACAAATAACATTTTGTAGATTGATTTAATTTCTCATGCAATTTTTCATAGGCGATCATTTGCCCCATAGGAATGTTGATTTTATCATTGTGAAATCCCTTGAATTCAAGAATAACAAAACCTCCATTATGCTCAATTAACCAATCAATATCCGTCCCACCTGAGGCTATCATGCCACGAACAATTAGGTTTCCAAGAACCTCTCTTCCGCGAGTAAATTCACGTTCATCAAAAATCTGGTATTTTGCTTTAGGGCTTTTTCGCACAATTTGATTCATTTTAGAGTTGGTGGTGGAGAGAGATTTTTTCTCGTACAAAGTATCTATCAAATCACTAGTATCATTTTTCACAAATTACTAGTCGATTAACCTGATGATAAAATAGTTTGTAAAATAAAATAAAGTTATGATATTTTTTATAATTTAGTGAGATAAAAATTCTCCACCTGGCCCTTTATACAAAATAAAATATTCTTTAGGATTTTTTCGATTTTTTTTTGCATTAAGTGCATCTTGATACATATCAAAATTCTCAATTAGATATAATTGATCATCGGAATCTCCAAAATAATCTATTCCGACTAGATTAAATCCTCTTTCAGGAGTAAGATTTTTCTTTTCTTTTTCAAATAGATCATCTATCATTAGTTTTAATTTTGTTACAATAATTTATTAATGAATGGTAGTTTTGTTAATCATAAATCATAAGATTTTTTAAATTCATCGATTTTCAATGATGACCAATCCATTGGTACCTAAATTCTTCATCAATAATATCACTGATAATATCTGTAGTTTTGATCACAGTTTTTGGTAATTTAACTTCGAAAAACCTCATCTGACCTTTCCAAGGGATTGGAATTCTAAATGGTTTTGCATTTTTTAAAATAAATCCATACTTTTTATTGTAAAAATCTTTTTCAACACAATGATATTTTTCATCCATCTTTATTTCATTTGACGAATTATATTTTTTTACATCATAAAGAGTTGCTTTACCAACAATGGCACCCGTAATCAATTTTTTGTTAATTTTTAACCTCTTGCAATCTTTTGTTCTTATTTTAATTGGTGCGTGGATTAGAAATTCTCCACGAAAATTTGTGTTCCAATTTCTTAACTCAATACTTTTTTCTTTAGAAATAATCAAATCTGCAAAAGGTTGTGAAATAGATAGACATTTCAAAGTAAACTCACCTGCAATTTTAATCTAGGATCCCTCTCCTAATATTCCGATAACCTTACTAGGAATATCGTTTAATCGACTTACTGCCAAAGTTCTTTCATAACCTAGATGTTTGAGATTTATTGCAATTGTTGTTGCTCTAATTGTGTTTGGTCCTAAACCTATTGCAACCATCTTTATCCCAAGACTCTTCAAAGTTTTTGTCATATTCCTAACTGCATTAGGATCTGATGGTTCACCATCTGTTAATGTCAAAAAAATATCTGGTCTTTTCGATTGTAAAATGGGAAACATTTTTCCATATACTTCTGCTAAGGGGGTGGATCCATTTGCAACGATTTGAGCCAATCTCTTGGCTGACACAGTATTCCATTTTACATTATCAGGCTTTATTTGCCAACATACCACTGTTCTATTTTGTGTACTAAATGCATAAACTGCAAAATTTACTTTAAGATATGCTAAAACTTCACAAAGTGCAAGAGTAGCCTTTTTGTACTCTAATGAGTTTGATGCTATGCTTGAAGAATGATCCAACAAAATAACAATTTTTGTTTTTATTGACTTTTTTACATCTGTAAAGAATGGTTCATTTCCTTCGATATAGTTTTCTTCATCAAATTCATCACCACTACTTAGATGTTGTTCTTTCCATCCTGATTTCCACTCCTTGAATTTAATTTTTAAACTATTTATCAAACTAATATCATAAATTTTTGTTTCATCTACATTGTTTGTAGTTGGTATCTGCACTCCAATTATTTCAGGACTTAATCCTTTGTTATCGCTTTTTTTGTTTTCATCTAAAAGAACTCTGTATTCATCATACACATTATCTCCACCAAGTACAGCTTTTGGATCAATCTTTCCAAAATCCCCCTCTTTATTTTTTGAAATAATAGCCAAAAATTTTAACAACTCTTCTTCGGTTAGAGCCATACCTGCTTTCATAAATGGTAAAGAAACAGGGACAGTTAGAAGAGAATCTATGTCTAAAATTTTTATGATTTCGCTAATCTTTTTTTCTAACCACTCCGTATTGTAATTTTTTTTGATTGCTTCATCAACAATTTTTTTGGCCAACTGGGATGCTTTTTTTATCTTCTCAAAATGACTTGATTGGACTTCTCCCTTTATTGCTCCAAACACAAAGTACTGATAAAAGGCCTCAACAATCCTTGCTTTGCCATACACCGTGTGTAATTGTGGTCTTGAAACAAGCATGTAGGAATAATTGAAAATAATTTCCTCGTCCATCCCCCTCCAAATTTCCCTACCTAGATACTCTATTCTTTGAGTTTCCAATGTATTTAGAATAAATCCAAAAGCATGGTCGTTACTAAGGATTTTTTTGCAAAACTTGATTCTCATTGCTTCATACCATAATGAAGTTCTAAATTGTCTATATCTTTGAAAATAACTACCGATTCTTTTTTCCATAGGAGTTAAGATCACTTTATTCTCAACGAGTCTTGTTCTGGTTTCCATTTTATCTGAAAATTCGACCATTACATTTTCTTTTTGAGACCATCTTCTAACTAAAAATGTGGCAATTTCCACTAGAGTCTCATTTCTTAATTCTAAAGGTTGCATCTAATTTCCAAACATTGACGTTATGATGTCTTTCACCTTTTGATATTCTATATTTCCCCATTGTGTGTATACATTTCCAAAAACTATTGTGGCAGCTTCTTTTGCTGACATTTCTTTGTCTAATAATTTTCCAAATGCTATTGTTTCTCTTAGACTAGGAGAATAAAATAATTCTTCAACTGCTGCTGCTTGTCGAAGTATGTTTGCTAGTTTTATTCCTTGCACAAGTTCTGATTCGTGATTTTCTGAAACATATTTTTTTACAATTGTTAACTCTATATCTTCTGGCGGATATTCCAAATTAATTCTAACTGGAAATCTACTTAGTAATTGTGGTGGGAGTTCTTTTGTCCCACTATGTGTTAGAGGATTAATTGTTGCAATCACAAACCAATTTTCTTTTGCTTTGATTAGTTCCCCTGCTGATTCTTTTAATACTATTTGTCGTCTGTCATCAAGAGCTTCATCTAATCTCAATAGTACATCAGCTTCTGCTGAATTAATTTCATCTAAATACAATATGCTTCCTTCTCTCATGGATTTTATCAAAAGACCTTCATCAAAGCTTACAGTTCCATCAGTTAGAGTTTTGGTTCCTACTAAATGACTCTCTCTTGTCCTTAGACTAAAGTTAATTGATTCAAGTTTTTTGCCTTTAATTCTTGCAAAATCTCTTACAAGAGATGTTTTTCCAGTTCCTTTAGGACCTATAATTATAACAAAAAGACTAGAATCATATGCTTTGTTTAATATCTGAATGGAGTCATTCCAATCAAGATAGGATAATTCTGACAAGCAAACATTAGTTGTTTCCTACAATATTTAATTTTAGATCTAACTTCTAAATGACTCTATTTTTACAAAGGACTCATCTAGAGTTTTGTGCAATGATTTATTCCATTCTTCAAATCCTGATGGATCTTTTGGGTAATTGTAATAATGTTCAACTAACCATTGATTTTTCCCAGATGTGTATTTTAGCCCTTCTGCGACTGTTTTATTCATAATTCCTCTAATAATCATCCCAATTTTTCCAAGTCCAGAAAAGTCAGGATGTTCTCCTTTGCTAATTGATTCTACATCAAGATTTCCCAAAAAGTGTTTCATTCCGTAACTGATTTGTTCATTTGTCAATGTTTGTACTAGTCTTCTAAAAAGCTCCAAACCGGCGGTTTTGTAACCATATTCCTTTATGAAATCAAGATTATACTGCCAAAGATTTTTTTCTGAAACATCATTTTGTTCAATAGCTTGTACTACATTATTTCCAATAATTGTCCCAGCAATAAGTGCAGGACCAATTCCACCCGCATCAATTGGTTTTGGCATCCAAGCTGAGTCACCAACTAACATGTATCCGCCTGATACAAGACAATCGTTTTGTCTTCTTACTGATACTTGGAAAATTCCGGAATTATTATGAATGTCTTCAGGATCTTGTGATAGCTTTGCATTTTTTATCACTTTGTTTCTACGCAGATATTCTTCCATTAATGATTGTACATTATCCTTTTTCCCCAACCTGACATTTCTTTTTTCTAGTAATGTTTTTTCAACCCCCAAACCAATGTTGACCTTTTTCTCTCCTTTTGGGAAAACCCATCCATAGCCTCCTGGTGCAATATCTTGGTCTAGATGTATGATGCAATAATCAGGATCAAATTCGGTTAACTCTTTTGTTTCTGGTTCAAAATACATGATGTATCTTCCAGTAGATTCCAAATCTCGTCTATCGATTCTTTTCTCGACTTTGGTGGAATTCTTTAATGTATTTCGGAGCATTGAAGTAACTCCAGTTGCATCAACTACAATTTTTGCAGTTTTTTTATAGGGCTGCTTAGTTTTGTTATCAATTCCTTGAACTCCAACCACTTGTTGCTCATCATAAATTAAACCTGTAAGATTAATTTCAAAATCAAAATCAACACCCATTTTTTTTGTTCTTTCGTTTTGTATTTCTGGTAGTTTTTGACGATTAAGCATATACCCTTCTCCATCAAATGGTATTGCCGTTTCTTTATCCGGAGAAAATGCCATAACACCTTTTACGTCATGTTCAATTTCTGGTCTTGTCCAATGAACTTTGATTCTTTCAGTCATGTATTCAACTGCTTCTTTTGAACATGCATCTCCACATGTCCAACCTGACAACGATTTTCTTCCAGGATAAATCTCAGAATTTCTATCGATCGAAAGAATTTTCAAATTTTGATTTGAATAGTGTGCAATTGATTGTGCTGCAATAGTCCCTGTAAGACCGCCTCCGGCTACAATTACATCGTAATCTACCACGATAGAAATCGTCGTTAATCCGTATTTAAAATAATACTTTAGATACGTCTGGTTAATTGTATGCTTTTTTATCGATTAAAAATGGGTCGGTTCGTCGCGGCGTCATCAAGGCTTTCGCTCAGACTGGAGCGGCTATTATCTCCTCATTCCCAAATTAATCAACTAGATTATTCCTATTTAATCTAGTTGAGTTCTTGAAAAATTTCACTGAAAACTTTGATCGTATCTTTTTTGTTGTAAATTGGGGTGTAGATTTTTACTTTTATTGCTTCTTTTTCTATAAAGGCTATTCTTCCTTGGACAAATTTCTGTTTATCTAATCTGATATGCAAAGTCGAATTTTCTGTTCTTTCTTCGATCTCCTGAATTATCTCTTTTTTTTGATTCTCTGATAATATTTCTAGAAATTTTTCCAAAAACTTTCTAGCAGGTTTTTTTACGACTTTTGCTCTAAGAATTGTAATTGGATTCTCAAAATGACCAGTAACATTTGAAATTGAAAACAATTCTTCTTTTAATTCAAACATCTCATTAAAGGACTCAAAGAATTTTACAAGATCCTCTGTAGCATGAATAATTACATCTATTGTTACTTCTAATTTTACCATTTTAGTAAAAGCAGAATTGTTACCTGTTTAGGCTTCAAGTAATGTTATTTCTTTATCTGCAGTTCTAATCAATTTCACTTTCTCAAGACCTACATGTCTTATTCTAATTACTTTCTTTGTTGCAG
>JAQBBT010000144.1:0-2536 GCA_032125915.1 Nitrososphaerota archaeon | reverse complement strand
CTGCAAAATATCTTGCATCAAAAAAAATCAATCTGGTTGGTATTGATTCTCCCAGTATAGATCTTGGAAAAGATGAATCATTTACTGTACATCATATTTTATCAAAAAACAATATTTTGATAGTGGAAAATTTAGCAAATCTCAACAAAATAAAGTCTATGAAATTCAATTTTACAATTCTTCCTTTAAAATTAAAAAATGCAACAGGCTCACCTGTTCGTGCAATAGCATCATAATTACATTCGTTTTTTCGTAATATTAAAAATACAGAGAAATTCTAAATCTTACATGAGTAAACCTGGTAATATTTGGAGAAAGGTTCATGGAAAAATTACTAAAAAACCAACAAACTTTTCTTGGCTAATTGAAGAAAAATTGGCAGGTTCAGGTATACCTACAAGTTCTGATGAATTTGATTGGCTTCTAAATCAAGGAATAAAATCAATTGTAACCATGACTGAACAATCACTACCTGATGATTGGATTCAAAATATTGGATATCTTCATGTACCAACACCTGATTTGACATCTCCTGACATGGATAGAATAGATTCAGCAGTAGATTTTATACATGAACAAATTAAAAATGATCAAGCTGTACTGGTTCATTGTGCAGCTGGAATGGGAAGAGCAGGAACAATACTTGCATGTTATTTTATAAAATATAAAAAATTTTCAGCTATTGATGCAATTAAAAAAATTCGAGATGAAAGACCTGGCTCAATTCAATCTGAAGTGCAAGAGCTAGCTATCGGATTTTATGAAAAACATGTGAGAAATTAGTTTAAACAAATTCTGAAACTAATTTTCCATCTACAATTTTAATTTTCAAGGTTTTGTCTTCTTGAAAAAATAAAGTCAATCCACCGTCTGCATCAGGATCTTCTACTTTAACAAGTTCTAACATTTTGATTGGGTCAAATTTTTCCACTCATATCACCTATTCTGGAATCGATATGGTGTCAATTTTACCATCAACTGCTTTTATGAACATAAACCTGTTGTCTTTGAAGATGAATGTAATTCCGTCTTCTTTATCAGGTTCTTCGACTTCGAGTATTGGTTGCCCTAACAGACCATCGTATTTTGCCATTAATTATTACCGAAAAAAGTTCCTTATATCCCTAATTGATTGTAATTTCAATTTCACTGGAACTATTTTTGACATTTCCAGTTTCAATAAAATCATGTTTTTGCCAAGATGCAAAAGCCTCTGCTCCAATCCTGTGTTTGCCTTTTCCCAAATCTGATGCTTTGAATACGAATTTCTCATCAAAATCAAATAATTCCTGCCTAACTTCCTCCTCTGATAATCTGATAAATGGTTCGAAATTTTTGGCTACCTGTACCCAAATCCGTCTATCCTTCATTGGATTGACTAATTTTGGATTTCTGGTCCAAAATATTGCTGCCTTTCTGTAAGTATCAACAGTTCTGCCTAATTCCTTCTTTCTTAATCCACCAGTTACCAATTTTACACCAAATTTCAATTTAAATGAAACATCATTGTTGTTGTAGGCTTTAGTCCAATTAGCCTCATTGAAGGCGTTTCTGAGGTCTCCTTCAACTAAAAATTGAACATTTATCTCAATATTTTCATCAGATGAGTATTCATCCTTGGATTTTACTAATTCTATTGCTGAAATTTTACTTTCTCCCATTGTTACCTCTCATAATGATTTATATCCGCAATAAGTGCTTTTTCTGAATACATGAACGCACAAGTAATCAGTTCTGAGCCTAAAGAAATCAGTCTTTCAATCACTGAAACTGATATAGGAATTTTATACCTAATTCAGCATGAATTGCTAAAAGCATCAACTACCGATTTTGCAGGTGTTATTGTAAAACATCCACTAACCAATGAATGTTGGATGAGAGTTAATTCTAGCTCAAAACCACTCGGTGAAATTAAAAAAGCAACTGAATCAGCAATCAAAATGGCTCAAGAATTCAATAAACTATTTCATTCTCAAATTAAGGTAAACTAGATTGAAGTTTTGCCCCAAATGTGAGGTCAAATTAAAAAATAGTGGATCCGGTCTCGAATGTTCAAAATGTGGTTTTACTGAAGGAGAAAAAGCAAAAGTAACAAAAAAAATTATTGTTGAAGAAGAACCAGATTTCTCACTACTTGCTTTTGAAGGAAATGAAGGAGAAGAATCTAATCCAACACTCAAAATAGACTGTGAAAAATGTGGACATGATGAAGCAGTAGGTTGGATGTTTCAAACTAGAAGCGCAGATGAACCTACAACTAGATTTTATCGTTGTCAAAAATGTAAATACACTTGGCGTGATTACACATAAGGTTTAACTGGAACATAAAGACAAGAAAATTGATTTGACTTTTGGAGCAAAAACAAGTGGATCGGATGATCTAAAAGCTATCATTTCTGCAAGATCCACACTTGTTGAAGAAGCAACTTTTGTTGCAACTGCAGAAGGAATTACTTTTAGAGGAATGGATCCATCACATGTAGCTCTTATTGATATTTCATGGCCTAATTCTGCATTTGAAAAATATGAATGTGAT
>JAQBBT010000143.1:0-3634 GCA_032125915.1 Nitrososphaerota archaeon | reverse complement strand
GTAACACCTTGATTTTTGAGAAATGAAATACCTACTGAAAATGTAACTGCTCCTACTGCACCATATGTTGAGGCCAATGCATAAGAATCAAAGAGATTGAATTTACCTAGATGGCGAAGTATTTGATAATGATTTAAGGTAAAGAGCAATGACAAACCAATTGCAACGAGCATTGGCAGAAGCATTGTCTCAAATCCTGTATTTCTCATCTCAATTCCGCCGTGCAATCCAATTGCTGCAAGCAAGTATATCGGTAAAAATTCTGAAATGGCATCAGGAATTTTCAAGTCAGATTTTATTCTAGCAGCAATTACTCCAAAAATAAAAAACAACACAATTGGTGTCAGTAGATTTGATTGAATTAATCCCAGAATGTCCATTTGAATGATTCAAAAATTTTCTTGTGGAATAAAAATCAAATCATTAATTGATCACACAAATAAATGAATCAAATAAGTAAATCCAATGCCCATAAGAGCACTTCCAGGAATGGTGATAATCCATGCAAATACAATTTGTCGTCCCACATTCCATCTAACTGCACGTGTTCTTCTTGCAGCACCAGATCCCATAATTGTGCCTGTAATCGCATGAGTGGTACTTGCAGGAATTCCCAGAGTAGCAAAAATAGCTAACATCAATCCACCCCCAGTTTCTGCGGCAAATCCCTGATAGGGTCTGAGTCTTGTGACTTTAACTCCAAGGGTTTTGATGACTTTGTACCCTCCAAAGAAAGTTCCCAGTCCCATTGCAGTTGCTGCTGCAAGAATTACCCAAATAGGCATTTCAAGGTCAGGAATTAATTCTGCTGAAAATAAAATTAGAACAATAATGCCCATGGTTTTTTGACCATCATTTGCACCATGTGTAAGGGCAAACCAAGCTGAAGAAATTATCTGTAATCTTCCAAAGGTTTTGTTTACTATTGCAGGTCTACGATTTGCAAATATTGTAATTATAATTCCAGTTAACAAAAAGCCAACAATAATTCCACCTACAGGAGCAATTACTATTCCAGCAAATACTTTTGTCAAACCACCATAAACAAGTTTTTCAAAACCCAAACCCATTATACCAGCTCCCATTATGCCACCAACTAAAGAGTGGCTGTTAGAGATTGGCAATCCAAAATATGTGCACAACGTACTCCAACTAATGGCACCGGCTAAACCTCCCACAATCATGTAAACTGTAATGTCATCAGGACTAACAATTCCTTTTGCAATAGTGGTTGCTACTGCAACACCAAAAACAAAAGGGCCAATAAAATTCATAGCTGCAGATAATGAAACTGCATGTAACGGTTTTAAAACACGAGTTCCAATTACTGTCGCCACTGAATTTGCAGAATCATTAAATCCATTTACAAAATCAAAGATCAATGCTACAATTATTGCAGCGATTGCGATTTCAATCATAATTTCAATCTAAGTATATTTTAAAACGATATCTTCAATGACGTCGGCCACATCCACACATCTATCTGATGCAGTCTCCATTGTTTCATAGATGTCTTTGAGTTTGATAATATGAATTGGATCAGTAGTTGTAAAGAGTTCTTTTATTGCATCTCGATATAGATCGTCTACTGCATGTTCAATATCACTAGTGTTTCGACAATGATTTATCATATCTTGAGGATTTTTGATATTCTGTAATTTTGATATCATGTATTCAACTTCTTTTGTTGCCTTTACGAGTTCATGTGCAATTTCTAATGAATATGGAGGGACTTTGGTGATTTGGTAACTTTGTAATCTAGCTGCAATACCATCAGTAAAGTCAATTACATCGTCAATTTTTGAGGCTATTCTTTGCATGTCTTCACGGTCTAGAGGAGTAATGAAGGTCTTGTTTAATTCTGAAAAAATTTTACGAGTGAGAAGATCTGCCTCTTTCTCAAGATCATGGATTTTTTTAGGATACTCTTCATTGCGGAGATCAGAAAATAAAACTACTAATGCTTCAGAGGTTTCAACTGCTTTTTTGGCAAGGTCATCAAGAATGCTTAAAAGTTCTTTCTCGTTGGATTTTATCCAAGATAACCACATTCCCATAATGACTCCATAAGAAATTGGCAGTTAATTATACTGCATATACAACGCATGTATCTATATAGGAACATTAGAAGTTTAGTTACAAGAAAGTTCAAAAATTTGAATAAAACATAATTTTATTATGCGATCAATTATTTGTTTAAGAAATAAAATATAAAAAAGAAAGAAAGTTAGAAATTATTAGATTTTAATCTGTATTAATCACTACATCTAGAATCAGTATACAATCTTTAACATTTCCTTATTCCAAAATCATTTTAAAAGTTCAAAATGGTTTGTTTACCTCACGAGTAAAGACATAGCTTGCAAGCCCCACCATGATCAAAACAAAGACAAAGATGACACTGATACTCAAAATTATAGGAATGCCGCCTTCAGATACTCCAGTCATTAGTTCTCTTACAAGTAGAATAGTATAGGTGACAGGATTGAGTTTTGCCACAAATGCAAGCCAATCAGGGAGTAATTCCAGTGGAAATAGAGCAGGGCTGAGCATAAACAAAGGCATTCCAAGAAAATTTATCACACCCCAAAAGGTTTCCTGAGACTTTGCAGTAGCTGCCACTATTACAGAGATTCCAGAAAATCCCAAAGAAAACAAAATCACAATCCCCATAATGGGCACAATCATTATTGGGTTTGGAAATGTTACTCCTATTACCAATGAAATTCCTATGATTAGACTAGCTTGCATTGCTGCAATCAAAGAGATTGCAGACATTTTTCCTAGTGCAATCGAAGAGCGAGAGATTGGAGATGTTAGTGCCTTATTCATAAAGCCATATCGTCTATCCCAAAGTGTGTTTACCCCGCCAAAAATACTAGTAAAGATTGCAGTTAGTATAATGACACCAGGTGCCATAAACTCTATGTATTTTCCTTCAAATCCTACTGATTGAATTAACGGTTCAGTTCCAGAAAATGTATTTCCAATAACTATAATCCAAATTGCAGGTTGAATTAATCGAATTAGAACACCGCTGCGGGATTTTTTATATCTTTTTAGTTCTCTCCAAAAAATAGTATACGTATCATAGAGTAATGAGTTCATGCACGTAGCCTCTTCATCTTTGCGTGTTCTCGTTTTCGATTAAACCCACCTTCATTAGTTTTTATTTCATGACCAGTGTATGAAATGAAGACATCATCAAGTGTAGGTTGAGTTAGAGAAATTGAATTTATTTTTATTTTTAAATCAGAGGCTATTTGAAATATTTTTGGGATGACTTCTGTCCCCTTTGATGCAAATAATGTAATTTTGTTTTGATCCTCATTTATTTTTTTTATTAATTCAATAGTTTTTAATTTAGAGAGAAAAATTTTTTCATCATCGCTGGTTTCAATTGTTAAAGAAATTACCTCATTACCCATTGCGCTTTTCATGTTTTGTGGAGTGTCAATTACCTGAATCTTGCCGCCATCAATTATACCAATTCTATCACAAAGATTGTCTGCCTCTTCCATATAGTGAGTGGATAAGAAAATTGTCATTTCAAACTCTTCATGGATTTTTTTTATATATTCCCAAATTTTCCTTCTTGTCTGAATATCAAGACCAACAGTAGGTTCATCCAAAA
>JAQBBT010000142.1:0-4896 GCA_032125915.1 Nitrososphaerota archaeon | reverse complement strand
TAGATTTTATTTTGAAAAAATAAAGATAATAAAAAGTTCATTAAGGGAACTAGTCTGCTGGATTTTAGAAGCCCGGTAGTGTAGCGGTCAAGCATAGGGGCCTTTGAAGCCCTTGACCCCAGTTCGAGTCTGGGCCGGGCTACTTAATTACAATTTAAAAATCTAATCTAGTAAGAAGCTTAGTTGCAATCATGAAAAGTATAGTTGCAATTATTGCAAGAACCCCCATTTCTAAAATTACAAATTCGGTAACATCTCCAAAAATTCCTGCACGAATAATATCAACTAAATAGGTTAAAGGATTCAGATAAAAAGCAGTTCTTAGAGGTTCTGGAGCACCTACAGCCGGATAAAATGCTGTACTAACAAATGCAAAGAATAGAAATGCAGTATTAAGAATTACATTAAATCCTTCACTAGATCTTAATTTAGTTGCAATAATTGATGCTATTGAACCAAACAAGACTGATCCAGTTACAGCAGCAAAAACTATCAAGGGAATGGTAACTAAAGAGAAATCAATTGAATCAAAGAAAACAGGGTATCCAATTAGTGCAATCAATGCTGCACTTACCAAGCCTATAATTCCAATAGTACAGATATTACTCAAAATATAATTTGATCTCGTAAATGGTCCAGACATAATTTGTTCAAACATACCATATTTTCTATCATTCCAAATAATGATACCTGAAACTAAAGTACTATTCATAATGTTAAATCCAATCATTCCTGAGGCCAAAAATGCAGGATAGGACAAACCCCTAGTACCATAAGGAACTTCTTGAATTAATGAAGAATAAGCGAATCCGGCAATGAAGATGTAAATCACTGGAAAAATTATTTGCCATAACAAAAAAGCAGGATTAATAGAAATTGTTAAATTTCTATTTACAAGTCTAATTATTGGATACATTTTCCTCCACCATTTTTAAGAAGATTTCTTCAAGATTTGTAGGAACCGCTGAAAGATCATCTATGTCGACACCATTATCATTTAAAATTCGTAATATTTTCATTAATACTAATTCTGATTGTTTTGAATGTATAGTGATATTTGTTCCAGTATTGAAATCAATTTTACAATCAGAAATACCAGAAAGAAGTGACTTAATTTCTTGTTGATTTTTTAGTAGATGAATTTTTATTGTTTTTTCTTTACCAAATCTTTTTTTTAGTGCATCAGGTGTATCAACTGCAAGGATTTTACCTTGGTCAATTATTGCTATTTCATCACAAAGATATTCAGCTTCGGTCAAAATATGTGTTGTAAAAAATATTGTTAATCCAGTCTTTACCTTATTTTTCAAATAATCTAACAGTTTTCTTCTTGCACTTGGATCTAAGCCAACAGTTGGTTCATCTAAGAACAAAAGATCCATATCATGCATAAATTCACGAGCAACTTGGACTCTTCTTCTTTGGCCAATTGACAAATCTTCATTTCGTTTTTTACGGATTTCAGTTAGATCAAAATCCTCAAGGAGTTTTTCCATCCTGTTTTTACGTTCAATTTTAGGCACATTCCACATCATTCCATATTTTTCAAGCGATTTTTCAACAGTTAATGTTGGTTCATAACTTGGTTGTTGTAAAACGACTCCAATCTTATGTCGCACTTTTAAAGGATTTTTTATAGCATCTATTCCCAAGATACTAAGAGAACCAGTTGAGGGCTGAATTAGAGTTGTAAGGAGTTTGATTGTGGTAGATTTGCCAGCTCCATTTGGTCCTAAAAACCCAAAAACTTGACCACTCTTTACTGACATTGTGATATCATTAACCGCTTTTACTGATCCATAGGATTTTGATAAATGGTCAATATTGATACAAGACATGAACGAATTGCGATCTTCTTACTAATTTAGGTAATGAAATTTTTATTAATAGACCCTGTTTACAACCAATGAATTGTCTGAATTTGAAAATCTTCTGAATAAACTACTTGAACAAAAGCCTGAATTGACTAGATCTAGTGTTGAAGAAATGATTAAACAAAAAAAAGAAAAGATTGGGGCAGGTTACCTTACCGATCAAGGAGCTATTTTCTTAATTGCTTCTGATTTTGGAATTTCATTATCAGAGCCACTAAAAGTAGAAATGGGATTAAAAGATCTGTATGCTGGTGCCAAAGAAATTTCCTTGGAAACTAGAGTTCTAAGTATGTCTCCTGCAAAACAATTCTCTAGGAAGGATGGTTCACCGTTTTATCTTCGAACAATGACAGTTTATGATACAAATTCTACTGCTAGTGTAAAACTGTGGGATGAGAAAGCAAATATTCCTGGAATTGAAAATATTAAACCAGGCGATTTAATAAAAATTATCAAAGCATATGTAAAATCTGATCTTAATGGGGAACCCACAATCAATATTGGATCAGGTTCTAATTTGGAAGTAATTGATAATGAGAGTGATATTCCAAATATAGACAACATCACAAAAGACATCAGTGAATTAAAAGAAGGTCAGAAAGATTTAGTGATATCAGGAATGATTAATGGTATGATAACAGGTATGGAATTTACAAATTCTCGTGGTCAGCCTGGAAAAGCCCTTCGAATGAGACTAAAAGGAAAAGATGGAAACTCTATGAAAGTAGTTCTCTGGGGGACAAGATGAGTCTGTCATTCCAAATATGATTTCTCAAGATGCTAAAGTTAGGCTCCTTGGAGTAAAAGTAAGATCAGGAAATCAAGGAACAGAAATTCATGGAAGTGAATCTACTATAATTGAAATTGAAGGTGGTAAAGAAACAGAACCCATTATTACAAGAATTCTTTCAATTTCTACAAATGAGAAAGGAAATAAAATGATTTTAGGAGTTGACAAAGATAAAAAATTATTCAATATCAATGATTTTTCAAATTCTACAAATATCTTCAATGAAGGAGACGTAATAGAGTTAATGCCATCAAAGGCTTATGGGAATTCTATTACATTAGATGATAATTCATTTGTTAGAAAATTAAATGATGATAGTACAATTCCCTCCTTGTCAAAACTTCGAACGAAAATAAATGATGTAAAAATAGATGAAAATTATTGTATTGAGGCAATAGTTTTGAAAATTCCAGAAAGACGAGAGGTTCAAACAAAAACTGGTGAATCTATTGCATTATCTGAGATGTTTGTAGAAGACGACACCGGTCAAATTTGGGTTAAAGGGTGGAGAAACCAAGCTAGATTAATTGAAAAATGTGAATTGGGAGAAATTATTTCCATAACTGGACTTAATGCAAGAGCTGGACTGGAAGGAAGAATAGAACTATTCTTAACTGCCTTTTCTAAAATTACAAAGAAAAATTAAGAATCCCAAAATCCTCTTGTTATAACATATTGCCTTTCTGCTTCATAGATTTGTTTGAATATTATTTCCTCATCAACCATATTTCTTAAAATTCTTGCCGCAGTATCAGCACCAACTCCATATCCAGATATTACAGTAATAGCTAATTTTCCAAAATTTTCTACCAAAGATGCTACTTTCCAGGCTCGATTAAACTTGTGTAATTCATCTGAAGATAGCTTTTTTCCATCATGTTTTTTGCGAATAATTTTTGGGAGATCATAGTCTGAATAAAAAGTGGCAGTAATTTGTCTTGATTTACAGTAAGGGCAAATTAGAAGATTTTTTACCTCTTTAGTTTCAATGACTCGTTCCCATTTTCCACATCTAGCACAAACTAAACGATGTTTTGTTTTTGCAAGTCTAGCTTTAACAAGATCAAGGATACCTTTATCGAGATTGATAGGAGATGAATAATATTTTGTGGTATGATCTAAAATAGGTTCAGCAAGTTTTGAAAAGTTATCAACTTCTAACCATTTAATTGAAATAACATTTTCCTTAATTTTTTGTAAAATTGTTTCAGTGTTTTTTAGATCATATTTGTCATGAAATAATTCTCGTAATGCTTCTTTTACAAGTGGGGTTTTTGAATATCTTTCATATAAAAATCGAGCTAATTTTTTTTCATAAATTGCACCTCGTCTAACAACTCCAAATTTTTTTGCAACACACCAAGTTCTCCAATTTACATTATGTGTTCCCTTCAAAGAAGCTGTTACCATCAAGTAAAGATCATAATTATCTTTTATTACTTCAAGAAATAATTTTTCTGAAATTCTAGAACTTGAAGATAAAACAATTCTGTAACCATCAGATCTAGAATCAACTAAAAATCCAAGAATTGAGGATAAAATTGAAGAAAGTAGTGTAGATAATGTTGAATTTATTTTTGTTCCAAAACACGAGTGTACAACAATTGATCCTTGAGATCTGCAAGATTCTATTACAATGGTGTTGTTATTTGGGATGTCATCAAAAACTAACTTTTCAATAGTTTGATTGATCAATTTCAAAGAGCCATTTTTGACTTTAGTTCTGAAATCTCCTACCTTCTTTGCAGTTTTATAATCGATAGGAATGCTTTCTCCTTCCCAATAAGGAACAGTTATTCTTCCTCCTCTAAACGGTTCTACGTTAACACTGAATGATTTTTCATCAACGTTAAGAATTTTCCATTGTGAGCCTTTGAGAACAAAAATATTTCCCGAGTCACCAAAATCACCTACAAATCTTTGATCCAGTGAGCCAATGATTTTTTTTTCCTACAACATCAAAAACCTTGAATTTGAGAATGTCAGGTATAGTAGATAAATTTTCAAAATAAAATTTGAAAGCACCACCCTTTTTCCTAAAACTCATGTTTATTCTGTCAAAAAATATCAAGTAATTAGAGTCAAGTAAATCTAAAACGCTCACTAAATCTTCTAATTTTAAATTTCTAAAAGAATATGCTTTGATTATTATTTCAAATGCCGTAACAACAGAAATCTCGCCTAATTGCATAGTCATTCCTACTAGATGGTGAGCAAGTACATCAAGAGAGC
>JAQBBT010000141.1:0-11764 GCA_032125915.1 Nitrososphaerota archaeon | reverse complement strand
CCACCTATTTTTTGCAAATTTAAGCCCAGTTAGAATTTCACCAACTGGCATTTCCTTGAAATATTCTTTTAGTTTTTTTAGTTCTGCATCAGTAGGTTTTTGCGATATTGCAAGTTCAATTAACGGCTTTTGCACAAAAATAACAGAACGTTCTAGTTTAAGAGATTCTCGCTAAACCAGAATTAACTAAAATAAAGAAAAGTTGAAATCAATTAATCAACCTAACAACCAAGAAAATCAAGATTTGAATTTTTACACAGGGTATTGTACATCCCAATTCCCAAAATTATTGCAGAAAACACAGATAGCGGGATTAGAATGAAGATTTTGGTCTTTAGTCCCATAAGAGAAATTCAGTTAATTCCTATCAATTTGTCACAGTTTTACTCTACAATGATGGTAAATGTTCCCTCTGCTTTGGGATCTTGCAACAACTTTACCATCTCCCGTGGCAAAAGATCTGAGGCTTTGTCACATTTTACGGCAAGTGTCCTTGGACACACAAAATCACTTTTCCTAATTACAATGTCTTCTGTGTGAGTAAGAGTTAGATCCTCATGCCCACTGCCTTGTAAAATAAACTCGTGTTGTGCTACCTTTATTGAAAATTGAACCACAGATTTTGGATCCCGTAGTTTTTCCTTAAGAGAACTTGGAAGATCAAAACAACTAGAAGATGCATTTACCCCAATTATACAATCACCTTGTATAGTAAGTTCAGACTCTTTTGTGATTTCAATTGTTTTTTTGTGGTTAGATCTAATATTTTTGTGGCCAGAAAATTTAATCTCGAATCTCACGGCAAAACAGATAGGCTAGACTTAAATTAATCTTCCAAAGCATTGAAAACGAAATGCTTCCTGCACAACAAGGTTATGATAGAGCAATTACTGTTTTCTCTCCAGATGGCAGACTATACCAAGTAGAGTATGCCATAGAAACTGTTAGACGAGGAACAATTGCCGTAGGCATAAAAAGTAAAGAAGGGGTTATTATTGCAGTAGAAGAAAAACCAAGAAAATTACAAATTTCAACTGCTGCTCAAAAAATATTTCAGATAGACGATCATGTAGGAGTGGCTGCAGCAGGATACATTCCAGACGCTAGGAGTCAGGTAGATAATGCAAGATTCTTTTCTCAGAGCAACAAATTGATTTATGATGAAGCAGTAGAAGTTGAAACAATTGCCAAACATTTGGCAGATCAATCTCAACAATATACCCAATATGCAGGAGTCAGGCCATTTGGCGTTTCATTGATTTTAGGAGGAGTTGTAAATAATGAACCTCAACTGTATCTGACAGACCCAAGTGGAACATACATATCATATGATGCAATTGCCATTGGTTCAGGCTCTGATCAAGTAACTGACTTTTTGGAAAAATCATACACAAATGATTTGTCCCTGGATGATGCATCAGCATTAGCAGTAGCATCCATCTATTTGTCAAGTGAAGATAAAGAGGGAACAAGTCACATTAGAATGGCTCAAATCAAAACAGATACGGGCATATTTGAATTAATTCCAGAAAAGAATATTGAAGCTTTTGCAAAAACGGCAAAAGAAAAATATCCACATGAGGATAAATAATTAATCCATATCCGTTGTAGAAAATAACCTTGAACCTATCCATCGCAATTCCCGATTCATCTCTTTCGGATGAGGCTCTAAAAGTAGACAAAACTAGAAAGATATCAGAGATTGCAAGAGCTTGCGCTATTTTTAAGGTAAATACAATTTACATCTACCAAGACGGAAGCAACAAAGAAGATAGAAACTTGATGTTGTTGATATTGAAATATTTAGATACACCTCAATTTTTGCGAAAACGATTATTTCCCAAAATGAATGATTTAAAATTTGCAGGGGTGTTACATCCATTAAAGATTCCAAGTCATATCACACCAGCAGATGCAAAGAAAATTAAGAAAGGGGACGTTAGAGAAGGAATCACAGTAAGTTTTAAAGGAAGAAAATTTGTAGATGTCGGAATTAATCAGCTTGTACCATATTATGGACATGAAAATATTGGAAAGAGAACAACAATACAATTCAAATCAGGTTATCCTAACTTTGAAGTAAAACCAATTTCTAAAGATGAAGCTCCATCATACTGGGGATTTACAATAAAAGAAAGAGCGAATCTTTTTTCACTGATTTCTGAATGGAAGGGATCAACCATCGTTACCTCAAAAAAAGGAAAAACTGCAACAAAGGAACAGATTGCAAAATACACAAGCTCGCCCAACCCAGTTTTAATGGTGTTTGGCTCACCTGAGAAAGGAGTGCATGAAATCATTGGAGGAAAAATGAGTAATTTACAAAATTCAAAGACCTTGAACTTTTTTCCAAACCAGGCAACAGAAACCGTAAGATTAGAAGAGGCGATACTTGGAACCCTATCTATCATTAATGCATATAGCGCAGAATAAAAAAATGCCTGAGAAAAAGAATTTTCTAATTTTGGCAATTGGAATTGGAGTGATTGGAGTAATCATAGGCAGCATTACAATCTGGAATATGATTAATGAAGTTTTGAATCCATAAGATTTGTTTAAAACATCGTTAACCACTTTATTTTTTTAGGTTAACGATATTCTCACATGGTTTATTAGGCGGTTATCGATGATTTCGTTTTATCCATGGGAGCTAGAAAACACAGTCAACCAAGACGAGGAAGTCTTGCATACTCGCCTAGAGGCCGTGCTAAAAGCATGGAGGCAAGAATCCGTGCATGGCCAAAAGTGAATTCAGAGGAGCCCAGAATTTTAGCTCATTGTGGTTTTAAAGCAGGCTGCGTGCAAATTGTAAGCATAGATGATCGAGACAAGACACCAAATGCAGGAAAACAACTTGTAAGTCTTGGAACAGTTCTTGTAACTCCACCAGTAACCATTTTAGGAATTAGAGGTTATTCAAAAGACGTAGATGGCGAACACGCCGAATTTGATGTCTATGCAAAAGACATTCCAAAAAACATTGCAAAAGAAATTACATTAAAATCAAAAGATGGTGCACTTGAAGAGGCAGAAAAACACCTCCATAAAATTAAAGAGATTTTTGCAGTTGTTGCAGTGTCACCACGTTCAGCAGGATTAGAACAGAAAAAGCCATACATATTTGAAGCAGCCGTTAAGGGAGGAGATGTTCAAAAACAGTTTGCTCATGTTAAGGAATTATTAGGAAAAGAAATTAAAATTGATCAAATTTTTGAAACTGGTTCAACTGTTGATGTTGCCGCAATAACAAAAGGCAAAGGTTGGCAAGGAGTAATTCAAAGATGGGGAGTAAAGAAAAAACAACACAAATCAAGAAAAACAGTTAGAGAAGTAGGTTCTCTTGGACCAATTTCCCCACAGTACGTCATGTATACAGTACCAAGAGCAGGACAAATGGGATTTCATCAAAGAATTGAATATGACAAAAGAATTATGATAATGGGTAATACTGAAAATGACAAGCTCAAAATAAATCCAGATGGAGGATACAAACACTTTGGTTTAGTCAAAGGTGATTTCATTGTTCTAAAAGGATCTGTTCCAGGAACCTATAGAAGATTGATCAAACTAAGAAGTCAAATTAGAAACGCACCAGCTAAAATATCAAAACCAAATATTTTGGAGGTAGTAATATGATCAAAACAACTTCATTAACACTTACTGGAGATAAAGAAGGAGAAATTGAGTTACCGTTAATCTTTTCAACACCATTTAGAAGGGATCTAATTCATAAAGCATGGACTAACCTAAACTCTCATAAATTCCAAAGACAAGGAAGACATCCAACTGCAGGAATGGATGTTGTTGCAGATACAAACAATCCACCAACAGGTCAAGGCATTTCACGTATTGCCAGAATGAGAGGTGGCGGTGGAGGCAGACAAGGTCAAGCAGGCGAAGTCGCATCTACTAGAGGTGGAAGACAAGCGCATCCACCAAACGTAAACAAAGTGATTTATAAAAAATTAAACAAAAAAGAAAACAAGTTAGCATTATGTTCTGCAATCGCTGCAACTGCTTCAAAAGAGCAAGTGCAATTAAGAGGCCACAAAGTAGACGACATTGAGTCATTCCCCATAATAGTATCAAATGACTTGGAATTAATCTCCAAGGCAAGTGAAATCTCCAAAGTTTTAGAATCCCTAAAACTATCCAAAGATGTTGAAAGACTGCAATCAAGAAAACCACGTAGTGGTCAAACTGCCCTTAGAGGGAGAGGTAAAAAAATTGGAAAAAGTGTCTTGTTTGTAACAAAAGATTCTGAGAAAATTAACAAAGCATGTGGTTCTATACCTGGAGTGGAGGCAAGATCAGTTAAAGATTTGAGTGTTTTAGATTTATCACCAGGATCTGATCCTATTAGACTAACAGTGTATACTAAAGCAGCAATTGAAGAGATTGCAAAAATAAAATCAACTCACATCAATTTAATGGAGAAAACAAAATGAACGTAGAACAGGCAAGTAAAATCATTTTAAAGCCATACATTACAGAAAAAACCTTTGCCATGGTAGAGAATGAAAGTAAAATTTGCTTTATTGTGGAAAGACAGGCAAGTAAACCACAAATTGCCGAAGCGGTCAGCACACTTTACAAACAAAAAGTAATCAACGTAAACACAGCAAGAACAATTTATGGCAAGAAAGCCTTTGTTCAATTTGAAACAATAGAAAAAGCTAGAGACTTGGCTACAAAGATAGGAATGCTATAATATGGACCATAAAACCTCAAAATCACGGACACAGGAAAAGAAGAATGGTTAAAGAATTTTTATACAGAGGACTATCAAAAGAGGATTTAGAAAATACCTCATTAGAAAAGCTATTTCAATTATTCAACTCAAGACAAAGAAGATCTCTTACACGTGGAATTACAGATGGAAAAAGAAAATTAATTGAAGAAATTAAAGCTGCAAAAGCAGGTAAATTAAAAACTCCAATCAAAACACATCTCAGGGATTTGATCGTTCTGCCATACATGGTAGATGTTGCAGTAAATGTTTTCTCAGGAAAAGACTTTGTTCCAGTATTAATAAAGACCGAAATGGTTGGACATTATCTTGGAGAATACGTTATTACCAATAAAAGAGTAAACCATGGCGCCCCAGGTGTTGGAGCATCAAGATCCAGTCTCTATGTACCATTAAAGTGATTATTATGGGAAGATTCGACTATGCATTTCAAAATTATGATACAACAAAGCACGTGCGCTCTTCTCTAAGAGAAAAAGATATTTCGCACAAACATGCAAGAGAAATTGCAGTTGCAATCAAAGGACTTTCAATTGAAAAAGCACGAGATTATCTGCAAGCAGTTGTAAACAAAAAAAGAGCAATTGCATTTGGTAGATATAAAAACCAAGTAGGTCACAGGTCAGATCCTGGAATGATGGCAGGACGATATCCACAAAAATCAGCAAAAGAGTTTATCAAGGTTTTAGATAATTTAGAATCAAATGCGGAATACAAAGGAATGGATTTAGATAGATTAAGAATCATTAATGCGACAGTACACAAAGGAGTTGTTGTAAAAAGATTCACTCCAAGAGCAATGGGGCGAGCAACTGCAAAGAACAACGTTCTAACTCATGTAGAATTGGTGGCTCGGGAGATTTAAAATGTCATCAGTCAAAAACGTGATCAAAGACAATTACAATTTGATGCTCCTCAAAGATTATCTAAGAGAAGCAATTAAAGACGCAGGTTTTTCTCATGCAGAAATTTCAAAAACTCCAACTGGAACTCGTGTGGCGCTACACGTTACAAGGCCAGGAATTGTAATTGGAAGAAAAGGTTCAGGAATAAGAGAGTTGACTGAAAAACTTTCAACAGATTTTGGATTAAAAAACCCGCAGATTTCAGTAAACGAAATTGAAAAGCCAGAATTATCTCCAAGTGTCATGTGTAATAGAATGGCATCCCACCTAGAGCGCGGAACTGCATTTAGGAGAGCAACAATGTGGACATTAAAACAAATAATGGAAGGTGGAGCTATGGGAGTACAAATCACAATTTCTGGAAAACTAAGAGGAGATCGTTCAGCATTTGAAAAACACACTGCAGGAGTGTTACCAAGGGCAGGTCATCATGCAGAAGTAATCGTTTCTGAAGACATTGCGCATGTTACCACTGCTATGGGATCAATTGGGATAAGAATCAGAATTGCAATTAAAGAAAAACTCATTCCAGAATTTGAAATGAGAAAAGAAAAAGAACAAAAAGAAAAGCCAAAACAAGTCAAAGTAGAAGAAGTGCAAATTGATGATATTAAAGTTGAAGTTGTCAAAGCAGAGGGAAAGAAAGACACTGCCAAATCTGAAACAGAGGCAATTGAATTAGAAGAAAAGAAGATGTCAAAAATAGAGACACTTGAAGAAGAAGAGGCGAAATTAAAGTAATGGCAAGAATAAGTATGAAAACTGCACGCGCTCTAAATGAAAAAGACCTTAAAAGTAAAATTCAAGAGTTTAGAGGTGAGCTTGCAAAATTAAGAGTTGATGGATCTAAAGGAACACTACGAAAAGAGAGCGGTAAGATCAAGGCCCTAAGACATGATATTGCAAGAATGCTTACAAGAGTAAATGAGATGAAAAATAAATGATAACAACAGAAAATATTGCAAAGCACGAGTTTATTGGACTGAATACAAAGATTGTTGATTCTACAAATTCTCAAATCATAGGATTAAATGGAACCATAATCAATGAAACAAAATCCATGTTTACATTAAATACCATTAAAGGAATAAAATTAATTCCAAAGGCATACAATAGTTGGAAATTTAGCGTAAATAATCAACAAATTACAGTAGATGGCTCAAAGATTCAAAAGAGGCCATTTGATAGACTGGGAGGAAAAGTATGACTCAAAACATAGGATTGGACGTAAAGGTGCCATCAAAAGAATGTAGTGATATTCATTGTCCATTCCATGGAAGACTTTCAATTCGCGGAAAATTATTTGATGGTAAAGTAACAGGAGACAAAGCAAAACAAACTATCACATTGCAAAAAGAATCACCAGTGTACTTTAGTAAATATAAAAGATATGCAAGAAGTACAAATACAATTCACGCACATGTTCCTGAATGTATCAATGTTTCATTAGGAGATCATGTGTTGACTGCTGAATGCAGACCAATTGCAAAATCAGTATCATATGTCGTAGTAGAGGTTAAAGCATAATGGCAAAACAAGCAGGTAAGGGTGTATCAGAATTCCGCCCATATGTTACAAGAGTAATTCCTGTGGGGGCACGAATTGTTTGTGCAGATAATACAGGAGCTAAAATTTTAGAAGTGATCAATGTAACAAAATACAAGACAAGAGTGTCAAGGCTTCCAGCAGGAGGAGTGGGTGACTTTTGTAATGTTGTTGTAAAAAAAGGACCAGCAGAACTAAGAAAGCAAGTTTATGGTGCAGTAATAATAAGGCAAAAATATGCAGTTAGAAGATTAAACGGTGTCAGAGTTTGTTTTGAAGACAACGCAGCAGTTCTAATAACTCCAGAAGGCGAAGTAAAGGGGACAGACATCAAGGGACCAGTAGCAGCCGAAGCTTCAGAGAAATGGCCAAGAGTAGCTAACTTGGCATCAATGGTGGTATAAAATGAAGCCATCAAAATCTAGAAACCAGTTGATTTATCGTGCATCACATGTTGTTAGAAGTAAGCAGATTTCAAGCCCATTATCAAAAGAACTCCAAAAGAAATACACCAAAAAAAGTGTTCGCGTAATAGAAGGAGATAGCATAAAAATTATCAGAGGAGAGTTTAAGGGAGTAGATGGAAAGATTGCCAATATTTCTGTCAAAAAAAGCAGTTTAGCAATAGAGGGTGTAAAAAAAGAGAAAACAAAAGGAGACAAGTTTGATGTATATGTTCATTCTTCAAATGTTGTAGTTACAAGTTTAAACTCAGATGATAAATGGAGAATATCAAAATTAGAAGGAAAGAAACCATCTTCAAAGAAAAATGAGACTTTAAACAAAGAAACAAAAGTAGAAAAAATTAAAGAAAAGGAAGATGCAACTTTAAACAAAGAAACAAAAGTAGAAAAAATTAAAGAAAAGGAAGATGAAGAATAATGGTAAGCATATCTGGAAGTAAAAAACTCAAAAGACAAATGGCCCCTCAATTTTGGGGTATTAGTAGAAAAAACAAAAGATTTGTAGTTACCGTAAGACCAGGACCACATAAAAAAGAATATGCAATACCAAGTGCAGTTTTTCTAAGAGACACATTAAAAATTGTAACTACTCTAAGAGAGGCAAAGACTGCAATTTATAGCGGAAAAGTAAAGATTGACGGAATTGTCAGAAAATCCCTCCATCATGCAATTGGTTTAATGGATGTTGTAGAATTACAAGATGTTTCAGACGTATACAGATTAGTTCCAACTGATGGGAAAATTTTGAAACCGCTAAAAATTAATGAATCTGAAAAAACAAAAAAAATTGTTAGAGTAAAAAGCAAAACTACAATAAAAAATGGTAAAGTGCAAATAGGATTTCATGATGGACGCTCTATAATTTCAGATACACAAGTCACTGTTGGCGATAGTTGTTTAATTCAAATACCAGATCTAAAAATTCTCGAGGTGTTAAAATTAGAAAAAGATGCACATGTACTAGTTACACGTGGAGTTAACGCAGGTAAAGTAGGTAAAATAAAAACAGTCGAGGAAGGAACATTTATTCTTCCAAAAAGAATTCTTTTATCTCTTGAGGAAAGAGAGATCGAAATTCCAGCAGATGTTGTAATAGTAATAGGAAAAGAGGAACCAGTTATTCAAATAAAGTGATTCTATGTCTCAAACTCAAGAAAATCCAATGAAAAAAATATCCTTAGATAAGGTTGTTCTAAACATGGGGTTGGGAAAATCAGGTGACATAATCGAAGTTGCAAAAAATGCCCTAAAACAGATTTCAAATAAAACACCATCTACAAGAGAAGCAAAAGAAGCACATAGAGATTGGGGAATAAGAAAAGGAGAACCAATTGGAGTTGCAGTTACAATAAGAGGGGAAGATGCCATGGAATTACTAAAACGTCTTTTGGAAGCAAAAGGAAATCAAGTTAAAGGAAAATCATTTGATAACTTTGGAAATTATTCATTTGGAATTAATGAGCACATAGATATTCCAGGAGTAAAGTATGATCCAAAAATTGGAATTTTAGGTTTAGGAATTTCTGTTACGTTAACAAGACCAGGATATTGTATAAGGGTAAGAAGTAAACACAAGGCAAGAGTTGGTAAAAAGCACATAATAAAATCTGAAGAAGCAAAAGATTATCTAATCAAAGAGTTTGGAGTGACAGTAGCATAATGGCCAAAGATAGATCATACGAGTTTACAGGAAGAAAAAAACATGATTTTGGAAGAGGTTCAAGATGGTGTAAAAGATGTGGAGATTATACTGCAGTTATTCAGAAATATGACCTTATGTTATGTAGACGATGTTTTAGAGAAGTAGCAGTGTCTCTAGGGTTTAGGAAAAATCAGTGATATAAATGCCAGCAACAAACATTTTAGCTAATCTATTTGGAACACTTTACAATAACGAAGCTAGAAGAAATACAGATTGCATAGTACTTCCAACTTCAAAATTAGGAATAGAAGTTCTAAAGTCTCTGCAAAAACACGGATACATTGGAGAGTTTGAGCATATCGACGATAAACGAGGAGGTAAATTTAAAATAAAATTATTGGCAAAAATTACAAAATGTGGAGCAATTTCACCACGATTCAAAGTAAAAAAAGATGCGTATAACTCGTGGGAACAACAATATTTGCCAGCATACAATAGAGGAATGTTAGTAGTTACCACAAATCAAGGCGTAATGTCACACCACGAAGCAGTATCAAAAGAAATTGGGGGATTTTTAATAGGATATGTCTACTAAGCCAGATCAATTTCAGGAAATTTTAGAAATTCCAGAGGGAATTAACGTTACTATGAAAAAACACATGATGCAATTTCAAGGTCCATTAGGTAAAACATTCAAAAGCTTTAGAAAAATACCAGTAGATGTTGAAGTCAACGACGGTAAAGTAACTCTCAAAGCTCAAGGAAAAAGAAAAAAAGATTATTCTATATTACATACTGCACGCTCATTAATCAAAAATATTTTGGAAGGGTTGACAGTAGGTTACACAATTAAAATGAAAGTTGTTTATGCACATTTTCCAGTTACAGTTAAAGTCCAAGACAAAATTGTTTTAATTGAAAACTTTCAAGGAGAAAGAGCACCAAGAATTGCAAAAATCGTTGGTAAAACAAAAGTAATACCAAAAGGGGAGGATGTGATTTTAACAGGTGAGGTTTGGACAGATATTACTCAGACTGCTGCAAATATTGAATTAAAAACCAAAGTAAAGAACAAAGATCATAGAGTTTTCTTAGATGGAATTTACATCTATGAAAAGAAAAAAGGAATTGAAAAGTAATATTTTAAAATATTGAGAAAACATCATACATGACCTTAGATCCAGAATTTCAACAACAAACTACAAAATTAATAAAAGAAACACTAGAATTGTACAAAGCATCAGGTGCATCACCCAGGGTTGGTCAAGTATGGGATTGTAAAAGCGTAGGAGATTTTTTGTGTGGTTTTTTTGTAGGGGAAATGGTAGGATCTGCACTTAGTGCTTTCCAGATTGTACATAAAAGAGAACCAACAGGTGAGGAGCATCTTGAAATCATTGAACTTGTTGAAAGTTATTCCAAAGAAATCAAAGATTTTTTTGTAAAATTCAATTAAGATGATTTAATGTGCAGTCTAAATTGAATCGTAGTAAGGATTAAATCACTTTTATCAAGGTACAAACATGTTGCCGCCCTAGCTCAGCGTGGTAGAGCATCCGACTGTTAATCGGATGGTCGCCAGTTCGAGTCTGGCGGGCGGCGCTTAATATTTCTAAACTCGAATTTGGAAACATAATACATTATGATTTGAAACTAAAATTAATAATAGTTCTAAATTCGAATTTAGAAACATAGATCGAATCCAACAATTTGGTGTACTCAATTAGACAGCATAGATCTAATAGATGATCGCATATTACATAGAATGCAGGAGAGATACATTGGTCAGAATCAAAAGGGCTAACAGGTATTGCGTTGATTGTGGTGCAAGGTTGGTATACTATCCAAGATTATCAAACCCAAAAGCACCAAACGAACACAGAGTTTTGGTATATGCATGTCCTGACTGTACAAAAGATTTTGAAAAACCAAAAATGTTTTCAATTAAAAGAAATCAAGTAGACGATCCTCTAGAAACAGTAGAAATTGAGATTACACAAGTACATAAAAAAACCACATAAAATAAGAATACATTTTATTGTCATCTTTGATAAATTATTCAGTGTACCCAGAAAAATCAAGAAGTAATTGGTGGTTTCTATTACCAATATTTTTTAGTTTGATTGGTGGACTTGTAGCCTATTTTGTTTTACGGCAGGATGATCCTAAAAAGGCAAAAAATTGTCTGTATCTTGGAATTATTCTTCAAATAATTGGGTTAATGGTAAATATTTTAGTATTAACACAGATCCCTGAGTTAGAGCAAGGTTTCAACATTAACATTTAAGAAGAATTCTCCGTATACTAAAAATAAGAATTGCCTTTGTAGGGATTGTTTATTTCTAAATTCGAATTTAGAACTATTATTAATTTTAGTTTCAAATCATAATGTATTATGTTTCCAAATTCGAGTTTAGAAATATTAAGCGCCGCCCGCCAGACTCGAACTGGCGACCAT
>JAQBBT010000140.1:0-6401 GCA_032125915.1 Nitrososphaerota archaeon | reverse complement strand
CAATTCCTTCGCTTGGGACCACAAATTAACTTTAAACCCATAACCCGTATAATGATACTATATCTCAAAATATCCCTGACTAAATAAAAAATGCAATAATATCTCAATGGAGTGATTTTAGAAGATGAGATAATTTTAGATATTCAATTTTTGATCAAAAAAAGAATAATTCACTCCAATTAAAATTTGATTTTCTAATCTTGTTTAATTTAGAATCATTTTTTGGAATAAATTAAAAAATATAGAATATAGATTAAATAGGAAATTGGCTTGCTTTAATACAGGTACCATGTATAATAGAATAGAGTATGACTAGAAAATTCGTTCATTATAATTTAGAATATGAGAGATTATGCGACAAGTGGACTAACTCTTCTGATTGTGTAATGAAAACATCTACATTCGGAGTAAAAAGTGGTTAACACCAGCTTCCCAAAGTTCTGTACATCTCAAGGAGGGCCACATATAGAAACTCTTAAAAATTATGCTTTGCCAGATTTTATCTTAGCACTTGTTGCAAAAGAATGCGATTCGGATCTAACAGAAAAGGGAAGAACAGATAAAAAATTACAAAGTATGAATAAAAAAGCTCTTGACTTATTGTACCAGATATTTGTAACATGTGATAAAAACGAATCAGGCAAATATGACAAGTATAGATTTTATGCATATGTTTCTAGTATGTATCACAAATGTGAGATATTAATCAATGAAATGATTCCAGGTCATTCTGGAAAAAACTATCTAGTTCCTGTAGCGATAAAAGAAAATGGAATGTATATTGCAATCGCATTTAACAAAGATACTGGAAAACCAGTGACAAAACAAGAAATCAAAAAATTCTATGATATCGCAGATGATCTAAAACAAGGAGACCATGGCACACAATTAATAGATTCAATTTATTGTTCTTCTGTAGGTTTTATTGGAAAAGCACTAGTAGAGCTTGAAAATCTCAATAGCAAAAGATCAAAAGATCCTGAAACAAAAATTAATTTCAAGATTGCCAATTATGAAAATGAAATTTATTCGTTAATGAACGGTTAATTGTTAGAAAATAGTACAAACATAGACGATACTTCATCGTTTTGACATAAAAAAATATATTTTAATTTTCAAGTTCACATGAACATCCTAGAAAATCACATATTCTACCAGATATTGTTTTTCTGTGCCACGAGTAAGCATGCTCGCATACAGGGCAATCAGTCTTTTCATTAATTTTATTTTTATTCAAGTAGATAGATTTGCCTCTAAGATTATAATACTGTATAATTCACTTGTGTTCTTTAGAAATTTGTCGAAAACAATTTGTTCATAAAGTTAATTTGTTGGAATTTGAAGTGGCAATTCATGATTGGGATTGGTCATAAATTCCGTAAATCTAGAATTGAAATTGCTAAAACTACAGTGTTAATTAGTGAAATAGGAACCATCGAAATACCATTATGTATAGAATGCACAAATAATTAATTAGATCATCAAATTATTTTTCTTAATTTAATTTTTCTTTGAATTGTTTTTTCTAAAGAATGAAAAAAATGTCTCGGACGAATTAAAATGGATAAAACAAGGAAAGGAACAACTAGATTAACAAACCCTTTGCATTGGATCATGAATATTTCCTTAGAAATTAAATGAAATTATTTAAAATTAGAATTAAAATTATAAATCAAACATTAGATGTTGACAAATAATAATTCTGATTTTTTTGCATATTTACAAAATAATTTATTCTTTTTTTGCATAATTCCAAAGCATATCTATTCATAATTTTGGTAAAAATCAGAATTATTTAGAGGGATGTAAGTAAAGAAAATTTCAGACATTTTTAATGAAAGGATAAGCCAAAATATCAAATGAATAGACAAAAAATATTACAGTGAAGGCCCCTTCGGATAAATCATCGATGCCTAATTTAGTTAAAATTCAGATTATTGTTTTGCTTTTTTCATCAATGATAATTTTCGTTTTAATTTTGTTCCTCTAGGTTTAGTTCTCAATAAATAGCCACAACAAGGACACCATAGGCCATCCCAATTAATGTAAATTTCACATCGATGGCATCTTTTTTGACCTTGTTCATATCTACCCCCCTCACGAGTATTGCCTGATGCTTTGTATTTTTTACAAGCCCCATTACATTGCATTATATTACTAAAAAATTACTTGTAGAAAAATTTTTTGATAAACATGTGAAAGGTAAATAGAATTCAGAGATGTCAAAACGTAAAAAGCATGATAAAAAACGCATTCCAAAAAAATTTAGTTTCTGTTTCCAAGGTTTTGCGGAAAGTCACTCAAGTAGACTGTTTTTACGTTAAATAATTAAATAAAAAATAGGCATGATTTGAAATAGTTTCACAGTGGAATTTAAAATTGGTTTTTAACCTAGTCGTCTTTAATAATTTTATAATTGGATTTTTCTTATCGCCTGTTGGCTCTTTTTGCAATAATTCCTTTCATAATTTTGGGTTTTGCCATTTATGTTATGGAGACAAGCTATCAAAATTTTGAAGGTGAGGAATTATCCAAAGTCAAAAATAACATATCTTTTCAAAAACTTAAAATAATTTCTGATTTTGATTATCTTTCGAATGCAGTAGAAGCATATCCCAAGCTATCCGAGTGGCATATCTTATCAAATATTGATAAAATAAATGAAAAGAATGGAGGAATTCCAGAATTAGATGAAATATCAAAAAGAACAGCTGCAAAATTTTTAATTTCAGATTTTGGATTTCAATCTTTTGGCATTACCTTGTCTAATGGAGAAATGTATTTTCTAGAACCATTTGAGCATCAAGCCAATCTATCTAAATTGAACTTTTCAGACAGAGAATGGTTCCAAGGAGTATTAACTACCCAGTCCACATATGTCTCAGATGTATTCATATCTGCAGCATCTAATCATCCAATAATTGTAATTTCCACACCTGTATTTTCAAATGATGGAGAAATAATTGGCATGTGGGGAGGGAGTTTAGATTTAGAATATCTTACTAGCTTTTTTAATGAAGTAAAAATGAAAAACTCTGTAGTTTTATTGATTGATGAAAATAATATCCTAATAGCAAATACTGAAGACATTGAATCTCATGAAATAATCAAAGAGAATTCAATGACAGAATTATTATCAAAGTATGAAAATGATTTAATTTATCTACGTGATGATAAAGACCACATCTTTATAGATAATATTGAAATCGGTAATAAAAATTGGAAGTTAGTTACAAAAATTTCTGAGCAAAATTTGCTCCCGTATTTGAAATCACAACTAAATGATCAATATGTTTTGATTGGATTTATGGCCCTTTTTATCATAATAGCTGAATACCTCCTATTTAGTTTCTTGAAGAAAAATTTCCAGTTAAATGTTAACATAAAAGAAAATCGCAAGATGTTAATTAAACAAGAAAGACTTGCAGCAATTGGAGAATTAGCTAGTAGGATATCTCATGATATTAGAAATCCATTATCCAATATTCGTATGGCGATACAATTAATTGGTGAAAAATCACCGGACACCAAAATATCAGATGAATCGATTAACGAGAAATTACAAATAGCATCTAAAAATATCGAGAGGATATCCCACCAGGTAAATGATGTTTTAGATTATGTAAAGGATCGAAGATTGGTAAGAGAAAGAATTTCTTTGCATTCCTGTTTAGATGAAACAATACAATTACTACAGGTTCCAAAAAACATTAAGATTGAATCAAATAAATCAAATTTGACAATATTAGCAGATCCGATTCTACTTCAAATTGTGTGTAATAACATATTGATAAATGCCATTCAGGCTATTGGGAATAATTCTGGAATGATAATCATCAGATTTTCTGAAGATGCTGAGGTGGTAATAATCGAGATTGAGAATTCAGGTCCAAGTATCCCTCAAAAAGTGCTGCCTCATATTTTTGAATCCCTAGTAACTACAAAAGAGGTGGGAACAGGTTTAGGATTAGCCAGTTGCAAAAGAATTGTCGAAAATCATGGCGGCACAATAAGTGTAAAAAATAACCCAACCACATTTACAATTAAGCTTCCAAAATCATAATATCTGAATCTATTTCAAATTATTAATTTTTCAATTTTATTTATAACATATGTGAATTTTTTAGAAAATCTAACTAAAATAAAATTAATTTTCAAACAAGCCTAGTTTAGCAATTGAGCTTGTATTGAAATTCATATGATTAACAACACCTTCCACCATAAGATGGTCTTTTCCAAGGATTATGTGGATTTCGTCAAAAATACAATTGTATCGAGAAACTCTTTTGTTATTAGCAAGAATTGTTCCAGATTCTAAAATTAATCCACCTAATAGCAAACTTTCAATTTTTCTATATGCAGGAGATTTTAAAACTTTTGAAATTGCCAGTATTTCTGAAATAGTTTTATGGCCATCCATTAAAATCATCAAAATTTTTCGACTTTCAGGATCACCATAAAAATTAAATATTTTGTCACATAATTTTTGACTAGTTATTTTAACAACATAATTATTTTTGTTTTTACTTACTTGGACTATTTTTTTAATACAATCTGTTTCAAATTTTTCTATTCCAATGTCTAAATTATTCTTTAAAATATCATGAAATTTTTCAAAGTGTTCAATTGAAAGTTTTATAGACATCCCGTGTTTAAAAAATAATTCCCTTTCAAGTTTTTTTAAAATATTTTCATCTAACTGAGTCTTAAATTCAAGAGATAAATCTCGTGAAATTAATAGATCAATTCCCGGCATAGATAAAATATTCATCAAATATATTAAAAACATACGCCCATTGTCCCCAAGATTATCTCAAAAAAAAGTTCACGAGTGATTTCTGAGCATAAAAGCTATAATTAATTCATAAAATATGTCATTTTATGGTATTCAATTTAAAAGAGAAAAAGAGATTTCTTTCTATTTGGTTAATTTCTTTTATTAGCACAATTGCAATAATTTGGACGTTATATATTATAAATATCAATTTTGGAATTGAGAATTTCTCCAATGTTATTTCTTTACCTGTATACACAATAATCCCCGGAGCCCTTGTAATTCTATCAATTTGGGCAGTGACAAGATCAGATTCCATTAAGGAACTACCTAAAAAATCTCTAATCTTTTTGTCTCTCTCTTTTACTTTTTGGTTTCTTGCTGAACAAACATGGAATTTATATGAACATGTTTTTGAAATTGATCCTTATCCCTCCCTTGCGGATGTCTTTTATCTCTTAGCACCAATTTTTATGTTAATTGCCATAAGCATTTTTTTAAAATCAACAGAGAAAAAAATCTCAAGAAAAAATATAGTGTTCGCATGTGTTATCTCATTATTAATTTTAATTCCTTCACTTTTTTACACTGTTGATGCAGGCATTGAAGATGGACCTTTAGAATTAGCAATAGCAGTAATCTACCCAATTTTAGACGCAATATTACTTGTTCCGGTAATAATCTCAGTTTTATTATTGATTTCAACTAAACATAGTTTCTTTTGGGCGATGATTTTAGCAGGAGTAATAATCTTCACTACAGCAGACACAATCTTTTTGCTTTTAATAATTTTAGATCAATATGAGGATGGTCATCCAGTAGATATTCTATGGATTTCCAGTTATACCATTTGGTCTTTTATGATGATCTTTATTATCTTTCAATCTAAAAAATATGAAGAAAAAAAGATAGATTTTGAAATTTATAAAAAATATGGTTCCAAGAATTTAGAAAAATATGGGATTTTGCTAGGTCTAGTTTTTATCAACTCAACGGTAGTGATTGTTCTTCTTGGTATCAATTACTTTTTTAATCCAAGCCTAGATAACACCATACTATCTTTTTTCTCTTGGATTTTTGTAATGACGATAATTATTTTTTCTAGTATTCTGATTCTTTTAAATTCAAGATTAAATAGAATTCTACAAAATAGAACAAATCAATTAGAGAAAACCACCAATGAATTAATAAAATCAGAGCGATTTTCAGCCATTGGAGAATTAGCATCAAGAGTATCTCACGATATTAGAAATCCATTATCGAATCTCAATATGTCAATTGAATTAATAAAAAACAGCCCTCCGGGCACCAAAATAACGGATGATATCATTAATGAAAAATTAGAATTAGCATCTAAGAGTATCGAGAGGATATCACATCAAGTAAATAATGTTTTAGGATTCGTTAAAAACCGTCAATTAAAAAAAGCAAATTTTTTATTATCTGATTGTGTTCAGGAGACAATAGAGTCCATACCTACGAATAACAATATCACGATCAAATTTCCTAAATCAGAAATAAAGATATCAGTTGATTTTTTTCAGATTCAAATTGTTTTCAATAATCTTATACTTAATGCAATTCAGGCCATTGGCAAAAATAAGGGAGAGATCTTAATTCAAATTTC
>JAQBBT010000139.1:0-11527 GCA_032125915.1 Nitrososphaerota archaeon | reverse complement strand
CTGTGCCATTATTCAAAAAAGAAACTACGATGGTGTTTGAAGGCCGTTTTGTTAGTTCGGACGCACATGTGCATATCACCACAAACTCTCAAGATTATCTTGAAATTTTCAATAACCTAATGTTGTGGAAAAATAGTTATTTGACTGAATTTTCTTAGAATATGTCATCTTGTCTTACTTTTTCAATGTCTGATCGATATTATTATTGACAATCCTTTTCAAATTCATTAGATTTCTACGAATGTCTCTATGGAATGTAAGAAAGGGTATGTTCATAATTTTACTTGGTTTGAAATCCAATCAAAAAAGATGTGCATAAATTGTGGAATCGAAAAAGAATAATTTGACAAGACTGGATGAAATCCAGAAAATTTCATCAGTAAAATATTGATTCTTTTTGATTTGAAGGCATAATATAAAAAAGAAATTACTTAGTAATAGAACAAAATGAGATTTAATCCAAACTATTATTTTCTTCCCAACATTCACATTGCTTCCAAGTGCATTTTGGGCAATCATAGGGCGTTTCACTGACTTTACATTCTGAGGGAAGGCAATTACAACGTGGACATTTAGTTTCCATCGCTAATCATGAAAATTCATTTTTAGTATATTTACATTTTGTAAATTCTTTTGATGACTATTTTAAATTAGGCTATGTTGTTTATAATAAAAAATCCTAACTGTTTTTTGAAAATTACACTTTGACAAATTGAATTTGAATTTTTTATGATTATTGAATAAATTCCGTCAATCCACATTTTCCACAGGTGTGTCTATCTTTATGAGCAGACATGTATACTCCCTTACCACATCTAGAGCAATTTTTTTTATTTCTGGTTAGTTTATCGCCATCAATTTTGAAATATTTGGAAACGTTAGGACTAGAGCCTTTTTTTCCTGCCATTACTCAGATTTCTCCACAGTGACCTCTTCTACTTTTTCAGCTGGTACCTCTTCTACTTTTTCAGCCTCAGCCTTCTTTGCTTTTGCTTTATCTAATCTGGAGAATATTGTTGGATTGACATGTTTTTTTGCTAACCCTTCATCATCATAAACAAAAAATGTACCTGTAATTATTGATTTTCCAGCATGGTTCTTTAACCCCATTGGAATGATAACTTTATCCCCTAAATTGAATTCCTTGTTAATCATGTCTACTGCCTCAAGTTTTTTCAGTTTTCCGGCTAATCCTGTAAAATTACAGGTGATCTCTCTTCTGGCTAGAAATGTATTATTTACATCACTAATGGTCTGGATTAAAGACATGTATCGGAAATCCTCTTCATATTTCATATAAATCTTGATTGAAAACCAAGAACAAATTTATGAAATAACTGGTAATTAGTCATATGGCTCGATTTATGCTGCATCTAAAGAATGATAAATTTACGCCATTAGACTCCCGTGAACTTGTCCACAAAGCTAGAGATCTTTGCTCGGACATGAATGCATCAGTGCGAGTTGCTAGAGTGGCAACCAAATTTGT
The DNA here is from genome assembly GCA_032125915.1 of Nitrososphaerota archaeon. Classification (GTDB taxonomy): domain Archaea; phylum Thermoproteota; class Nitrososphaeria; order Nitrososphaerales; family Nitrosopumilaceae; genus Nitrosomaritimum. Next base: position 10,038 of record JAQBBT010000139.1, on the reverse strand, counting down.
AGAGTTTGATGTCGAAGTTGAAAAAGAAAAATCAGATTTACTAATTGAGAAATTAAGTTCAATTGGGAAACTAGATAATGTAAGGCACATCGCTGAGGAAAATATTGAAAAAGAAACCGGCATTAAGGACGGAATTTTTTATTTCAACAACGAGAGATTTTGGGAATGTCATGAAGCCTTTGAGGGTGTTTGGAAAAAATGCTATGGCAGAGAAAAAGAATTGGTACAAGGAATTATCTTATTAGCAGTAGCTTTTGCTCATTCTCAAAAAAATGACCATTCCATTGGTATTGGGATGCTCGGCCGTGCATTAGAAAAACTTGGTATTTCTCCGACCGTGTATCATAACATAGATGTTGATAGGATTAGAAATAATATTATTGGTATGCAAAAATCTAATACTTTAACTATATTTGAGATTTGATTAAATTAAGAGCAGTTGTGACCACCTCTGCGCCCTGCAACAACCCTATGCCTCCTTTTTTAGCTTGTTCTTCTGTCATTCTTGTTGTACCATCATTTTTTATGAAATCACCTGAAACTAAAACTGGTACGGGATCATCACTATGACCCTTATTGATGCAAGGAGTTGAATGATCTGCCGAAATTACTATTGCGACTTTGCTTGAATCTATATTTTCTAACAAAGTTTTGAAAAATCTCCGGTCAATTTCTTCTATGTTTTTCATTTTTCCTATTGCATCTCCATCATGACCAAATTCATCAGGACCTTTTAGATGCACATAAATTGCATTTTGAGTCTCCATTGCTTTTGCAGCCACCCTGGCTTTTTCTTCATAATCTGTAAGTCCTCCTGCTTCAAAGGCTTTCATTTTAAGAACATTTGAAATTCCCAACTCTACTGGCATATCTACGATACAAGAAAATTTCATTGAATATTTCTCATTGATAGGAGTAACATTTGGATATTTGTTTCCAGCATCTCGTAACAGTATACAATTTAATTTTTTTTGGCTTAACTCCTCTCTTTTTTGATTTACCATACTTTCTTTCATTATTTGCAAAGACTGTTTGGTGAATTCGTTGACCAAATTGGCTGTGATTTTTGAACCTTCTGATTCTTCTAAGGGGAGACATTTTTCAATTCGCATAAAATCTCCTACGGCCTTTGCAACTCCCATTCCGTCTACTCGAGCATATGCTGGATCTGTGTTGGTAATCTCTGAGGATAAATTAATTCCCTCTGATCTTATTCTCACAGTAACTCGATGTCCAATAGTTGGTGCTACAACAACAGATGAGTTTGGCTGTGAAAATTTTATTTTATTTTCAATTTCCTTTGCAATTTCTTGGGCGTCCTTTTTTTCTATCTGTCTTCCTGCCCTTCTATCAATAATTACTCCTTCATCATTTAATGTAGAAAAATTTCCTCTCAAAGCACAATCTCCATCTTTGAAATCAATCCCTACCCCTATGGCTTCAATCACTCCTCTTCCAGCATAGTCTACATGATGGAATTTGTATCCTAACATGTTGAATACTGCTATGTCTGATTCTGGGGCTATGCCCTTTCCAACCGAGATTACTTCTCCAATTGAGCCGTTTTTTGCTAATTTATCAAGAATTGGGGTATTAGCTGCTTCAAGGGGTGTTTTTCCATCTAAATCTGGATGTGGCAAGTCTCCCACCCCATCTAATAGAACATAAACCATATGAACATCTGAATTATCCATACTGCTTTTCGATTTTTTAATTTTTACAGTCTCCTTTAAATCTTGCATAAAAAATTCCGATCACTAATTCAAGATCACTCTAATGATATGTGAAAATTCTAATTGCATCTTTCACATTAAAATAAAAAATACTATTTTTTTACTACATAAACTTCATAATTTCTTTTATTTTACAAAAATTTCGATCTACGTAAACATTTTAACATCGTTTTTTGTCATTAAAAACTATGGGAGATATGAGAAAAGATTATGTTTCTGAGCGTTTTATGATTATTTCAAAAAAAGATGACAAAGTAGTTGACCCAAAAAAAATGCCATTTGCACCTGGCAATGAATCTATGACAAATCCATCCGTCCTTTCTTTGGTGGCAAAGAATGGAATGCTACAACGTCTACAGGATAATGAAGATGAATATGTCAAAAATTGGTCGATTAGAGTTTTTGAAAGTAAAAACCCTGTAGTTTCAATTGAGGCTGAAAATTCATACAGTGATAAACCTCATTATAGCGAACCAGCATATGGGTATCATTATGTGGTTGTAGCTTCTCCAAAACCAAAAGATACTTTTGCAACAATAGATCCTGAACAATGGTCAAATGTTTTAGTAGTTGTACAAGATAGATTAAGATGGCTTTACACCCAAAAAGGCGTTACTTACGTTTCAATTTATGGCGATCAGGGTGATGGGGCTGGAAATAGCAATCCTCACCCTCATTTGAATTTGATTACTTTTTCAACCATTCCGCCAGTAATAGAATCTGAAGCAGAAGCGTCTCACAACATTTTAAATGAAAAAGGAGTATGCGTCATGTGCCAAACAATTAATGCTGAAACTAGCAGCCCAAGACAAGTTCTCCAAACTGAGGGGTTTATTGCATTTTGCCCCTGGTCTCCATCATATCCTTATGAATTTTGGATAGTTCCAAAAAAACATACGACTAGTTTTTCTAAAATTACACAAAAGGAAATTAATGATTTGTCACTTATCTTGAGAGCAACATTGGGAGGGTTATCAAAAACAATCAAAAATGTTTCATATAATTTGGTATTTCATTTATCTCCTGAAAAAAAGAACAGTCGACAAATTCATTGGCATATTGAAATTTATCCTATAACAAAACCTTGGTCTGGATTAGAACGAGGATATGGAATTTTCCTAAATGATGTTTCTCCAGAACAGGCTGCAGAAAAGCTTGGTGCTGCTTGTAGAAAAGAATTAGCCAATCTCGTTGGAATTATCTAATTTTTTGAATGGTTTATTTATCAACTGAATTGGGTGAATATTATGGGAATTGAAAAGTGGGTTGCTGTTGTTAGTTTGGCTTTATTTGCAATGTTTATTGGAGAAATGATTTCAATTTACACATTTATGACAGACGTTCCTGAAGATTTTGCATTTGGATTAGAATTTGATGCCACTCCTAAAATCCTACAGTTCATTTCAATTGGTGTTGCACCTGCATCCCTTATGGCTGGTCTTTCATATTTGATGTCTAGACATTACGGTTCAAAACCAATTGGTTATCTCATAATTGCAGGAGGAGTTGTTATGATGATTGGAATGGCATATTGTTATACTCTAGTTGATAAAATTGAAGATTCATTCCTAACAGAGGTTGTAACTTTTACTCCTATCCTCTTTATGGTTTTGTCTATTCCTGTTATGATAGTTGGGGCTTCATTGTTAAAAACAAAAAAGAAACGAGCAAAAAAAGAATATTTTTAGAGATGATCGAATCTTAACGCATTTGCATTATGCTTAAACCCCATTTTCTCGTAAAAGGGCTTTACATCATCAACACAATCTAAGATTGTTTTGTAACATCCATTTGTTTTTGCAACATTGAGTAGATACCTGATGATTTTTTCTCCTATATTTTGTCCTTGATAATTTTTACCGACGACCACATCTTCAATATGGCCTACTATACCTCCATTGTGTATGAATTTGGATTCTAATATGAGAGTTGCAGTTCCTATCACTTTCCCATCTATTATTGCAACTACAACGATGTGATCTGGATTATTTTTAATTTTATCATAAATTCTGTTTGCATTATTTTTTTCAATGTTGCTTGTTTGACGAAGGGAGTCTAAAGTAATTAAAAATCCATTCCACAGATCTTCTTTTTGGAGTTCTCTAATTGCAATGTTGTTCATTTTTTAACTATATTTTTCCCAATTTTAGAATAAATTCATTATTTGCTTTTTCATATGACTCCTTATTTCCAATATCTACAAATCCATTTTTACTGATAAAACTACTAACAAGTTTTTTCTTTGACATGGCATTTTTAATTACACTGTCCATTCCATATGGTTTGTTTTTGGGAATTAAATTCATAATCTTTGGTTCCATAACATAACATCCCATGTTGATATTTGCCTTGATTTCTGGTTTCTCATTCCACGCTGTAACCTTGTTATTTTTGGTAGTTTCAATTACGCCATAAGCCAATTTAGTTGTGTATTCTTTCAAACTCATTGTTACAAAAGATTTTTTTTGTTTATGCTGTTTTATCATATTGCGTAAATTAAAACCGTAAATTGAATCGCCATACATGCAAACAAAAGTATCGTCAATGAATTTTTCTGCAGTTTTTAACTGCCCTGCAGTTGCAAGGGGTTTGTTGGATACGGCATATTCTATATTTACTCCGAATTGTTTACCATCTTCAAAATAATCTTCAATTGATTTTCGTAGATAGCTTACGCATAATACAAATGATTTTACTCCATTTTTCTTAGACCACTCTATTAGGTGTTCTAAAATGGGTTTTTCACCTAGAGGGAGCATTGGTTTTGGGAGAAATGTGGTGTATGGCTGTAGCCTAGTTCCCAAACCACCTGCTAAAATAACAGCTTTCATAATTTTTCTTTAATTTTTCACTATTTATGTTCGAGTGTGCATTTGAAATATACTCTAATTATGAAAAATTTTTAGAAATTTTTTCAATAACTGCATCCGGCGTTATGCCAAAAATTATTATCATGGGTTCTTTTCCAAAATCTCCTTTGTGAAATATTGCATCTGGAGGTTCTTTGGATTCTTTTAGTATTTTTTTCATTCCCCACTCAATAGATGATCCCTCTTTGTTCTTAATCCATTTGGGCTCTTTTGTTCTATCATAATTTTTTACTATAAAGCCATTTTTTTCTAATTTAGTAATTGTTTCTTTTTGTAATTTAAGATTAATTGCTGAGCGAATTTGATGGAATTTTTTATTCATTGTAAGTGTTGCCATTGCAACATGTTTTGATCCTCCGTATTCCAAATTTCCTATTTGGGTTACATTATTTCCTGTTTTTACAATCCTTCCGGAAATTCCCAATATGTCCTTGATTGATTTGGGATGTTTTTTTGAAAATACAAAATTTGTTTGACATTCTGGTATTCTTTGAGAAATTTTTTTAATTTTAATAAATTTGTTTATTGCGTTAGATAATTCTACATATATTTGGTCAGAGTTTGTGTGTGTTATTGCCAATCCTTTCCCAACTTTCTGTGTATTTTTGATTGAATTCAATGTAAATTTTTGAGCAAATTTTGCCGATTCTAGTATTGTTTTACCTTGAGCCAGCGAAAATATCATCGATGCAGAATAATTGCAACCACTACCGTGATTAATTATTTCTATCTTTTTATTTTCAATAAAATCTTGATTTTCAGCCATTACAAAATCTGATATGTGATTTTTTTTTAATTCCAATCCTGTTATTACTATGCTTTTGGATCCCATTTCTTGAATTATTTTACCTGCTCTTTGTAGGGATTTTATTGAATTTATCTTACTTTCTGAGATAAATTCCGCCTCAAATTTATTTGGAGTGACGACAGTCGCAAGTGGTATTAGATATTTTTTAAAATCTTTAACTGCTGATTTTTGAATTAGCATTCCTCCTGTAGTTGATTTTATGACTGGATCTACTACTATCGGAATGGGGAGTTTCCTTAATGCATGGTAAATTGTTTTAATTATTTCTGAATTGTATACCATTCCTATTTTGATACCATCAATAACAAAGTCTGAAAATATAGAGTCTAGCTGATTTTTTAAAATTATTTTTGTAACTGGTTGTATCATGCCAAACTTTGAGGTATTCTGACTTGTTATTGCAGTAATTGCAGTTACCCCATATGCGTTTAATGATGCAAATGTTTTCACATCACTTTGAATTCCTGCTCCTGAAGAAGGATCGGATCCTCCAATCGAAAGTAAATTCATGATATTTTTCTAAAACCTACCATAATTTGTTTATCTTTATTCCTTAAATTAAATTTTTAACATGGTGGCTAGTAAATAATTTAATTTTCTCGTAATATGAGATTTATAGTAAAACGATTACATTCATTTTAGTTTGAATAAAAACACTCCATTGATCCAAGATCTTCCAGAAGATATTAGATGCACCTCTTGTATGCTGCCAATGCAATATCAAACTAAAATTGATGGGAAGTTTCTCTGGCAGTGTTTTAAGTGTGGCAAAAAATATTTTGTTTTTAAAACTCTTGACAACTATGTGATTGAGGAAACATGGAGTCCTCCAAAATAATCCTCGATTTTAAATTGTGCTAAAATTAATGCTCTAAAACATTAATTTTTGAAATTCCATTCATTTTGAAAAGATTTCCATTTTTCCGAATTTTCTTTAATTTTTGATTCTTAATAGGCACAGTTTAGATGTTTTTTAGTATTTTGGAATATCATTTTAGGCGATTTTTACAACACCATAATATTTGAGGAATTTTTTAATTATCCTGAATCTATGATATTTGTTGGACGCAATCATCTGAGCAATAGTCTTCTTTCATGCTTTGAAATTCTCTCCCACAATGCCTGCATTCTCTAACTGTTCTCATTGGTACTTTATGGTTTTTCTATCATATAAGATAGATCATTTTTGTTACAATAATGCCATCTATTTTTCTTAGTGATTAGAGTTCTGGATTAATTTTCACTATTGTTTAAATCAGGTTACAACATAGAATGTTTATGGGTACTCAAATGAGTTCAGCTCGTAGAGGTGTTGCCACCGAAGAAATGAAACTAGTTGCAAGGGATGAAGATGTCACACTCGATTGGTTAATTCCAAAAATAGCTAAGGGTGTAATAATAATTCCTAGCAATAATGAAAGAAAACAAAAAATTCATAATGTGGGAATTGGAAAAGGACTAAAAACCAAAGTAAATGTAAACATTGGAACATCTACCCTGAATGTTAATCTTGAAGAGGAAATTGAAAAAGCAAAGATTGCTGTAAAATATCATGCAGACACTATTATGGATTTAAGCGATGGTGGTGATGTAAAAAAAATCAGAAGAACTCTGTTAGAAGAAGCTCCAATCACATTTGGCACAGTTCCGATTTATGAGGCATATAATTACGGAGTTGAAGTTCACAAAAATCCTTTAAATCTAACTGAAGATGATTTTCTAAAAGCTTTTGAAAATAATGTAAAAGATGGCGTTGATTATACTACAATTCACTGCGGGATTACAAAGGATATTGCAAAAAAAATCTTAAAAGTTCAAAGATATGGTGGGGTTGTTAGCAAAGGTGGTACTTTAACCGCAGCTTGGATGCTCAAGCATGATAAAGAAAATCCATACATCACTCATTATGATTATTTGATAGAACTGGCACGAAAATATGATGTGACTTTTAGCTTAGGTGATGCATTAAGACCGGGTTCAATTCTTGACTCTCATGATGAATTACAGGTTCAAGAAATGATTAACATGGTCAGTTTAACAAAAAGGGCTCATGAAAAAGATGTTCAAGTCATGATAGAAGGTCCAGGGCATGTTCCATTAAACGAAGTAGCAGCAAATGTAAGACTTGCAAAATCTCTTATCGGTGATGTTCCATACTATGTTTTGGGTCCATTAGTAACTGATGTTGCATCAGGACATGATCATATCGCAAGTGCAATAGGTGCAGCTGTATCTGCAAGTGAAGGTGTTGATCTATTGTGCTATCTTACGCCCTCTGAACATCTAGCATTACCAAATGTAGATGAAGTAAAAGCTGGTTTGATTGCCTATAGGATTGCAGCACATGCTGCTGATCTTGTAAAGATCCGCGAAAAAGCGATAAAGTGGGATATTGCAATGAGTGAAGCCAGACGTACGCTAGATTGGGAGAAACAATTAGCATTATCAATTGATCCTGAAGAAGCAGCTAAAATTCATAGTAGAACAGGGCAGCATCCTGGAAACAACGTTCCATGTACTATGTGTGGAGGGGCTTGTGTTTACATCATGCTTCCTCAGCAAAGAAACTATGAAAAGGAAAAACTACAACAAACTGAGTAAAACTTTGTCAATGCTTGGTACTGTTTCATAGTTTTTTATTTCATCAACAGTTATCCATACATATTCAGAATTTTCCCAATTCAGCTTGATTGTTGGATTTTTTACTTCAAACAAAAATGGAAAAATTTCCCATTCGTGATTTTCATATTGAGGCGAATGAGCTTTCATTTCAGAAGCTGATTTTAAAAATTTAATTTGGTCTTCAGTTATTCCTAATTCTTCAAATATTTCGATTTTCGCTCTTGTTAGAGGCTCTTCATTTTTCTCAATTATTCCGCTTACCCCTGCCCATAACCCCTTCATTGTTTTTACTTTGTCACTTCTTTTTAGAAGAAGAAATTTATCATTATCTTTGATGAATGATGTAACTATTTTTGTAGAGCGCATATTTGCTATTTCTTTTCAACTGCATTTACCATTTTTGTTAATTTTTTGTAAGATGCATCTAGATCAGTTTTAGCAGAGAGCCTCTCTTGACATGCTTTGATGTAGCTAATGACTTCCTCAGTTTTTGATTCTTGAACGGCAGTAAGAAGTCTTCCTACATCCTTCCATAGATCTTCTGCTACTCTCCGAATTTCTGGATTGGCGATAATCGTTTCAATTAATTCTGGAGACTCTGTCATTATACTTTCTGCAAGAGTTTTTTGAACTCTAAATGTGGTCCCCGACATTTTTTCTGTAAGGGCCATTTTTTCATCTTTTGAAATAATGTTTGCAAAAACAAGATTCATGAGATGAGTTAGTCCTAATATTACTGCAATTTTTTTATCATGTTCAGTTGCATCGATAGTGACAAAATTTGCTCCTTCGAAAAGGTCTTTTGCCACGCTTAACTCTTTTTTAGCATCTTTTACAGGAACTGATATTATGTTTTGTCCTTTGATATTTTTTATACCTGGACCAAACATGGGGTGAATACATATGGGATTAATTTTTGAAGGCATCTTAGCTAAGGATGATACGGCTTTAGTTTTTTCGGAGGAAATTTCAATAAGATATGTCCCTCTTTTCATTTCTTTTGCAATTAATCTAATAATTTCTGGAGTCTTTCGTGTAGGGGTGCACAAGATTACATAATCTGCTTTTAGGATTGCGCCCACTAATGAACTTCCTTGTATGATATCTTTTCCTTTAATTTTATTTTCTTCATCAAATCCAGTTACTTCAAAACCCTTTTCGGCAAAATATTTTGAAAACCATTGTCCCATTTGTCCTCCAGCACCAATAACTGTAATTGATTTCTTCATTGATTATCTCTCACATATTCGGTTAGTATATTCATTCCGTCTGTTAGTATTTCTTCATTTTGACATGCTGATAACCTGATAAAATTTTTGTAATTTCCAAACCCTTCTCCTGGTGCAACTGCAAGTCCCTTATCTAAAAGACTATTTGCAAATTGTACTCCATCAAATCCCTCTTGATTAACTCTGGCAAAAATATACATCGCTCCATCTGGAACAACAAAATCAAGGTTCATTTCTTTTGCTTTTTTTGCCAATATCTCTAATCTTCGCTGTACTGTATTAGTATTATCTGCAGTATCTACCTCTAATGCTTTCATGGCTACGTATTGCATTGGTTCTGAAACATTTGTAAGACATAATGCCTCAAATTTTGATAATTTATCTATGATATCTTTATGCGCAATAGTATATCCAATTCTGAATCCTGTCATTGCATGTGATTTTGAAAATGATTGAGTAACTATGCTTTTTTCATAATTATAACAAAGAATGCTTTGCCAATCGGCATACGCATATTGAGAATAAATTTCATCACTAAGTATGTATAGATTATTTTTTATTGCAATATTGACAATCTCGTCCTGTAATTTTTTAGATAGAATTTTTCCAGTAGGGTTATTTGGATAGTTCAAAGCAATCATTTTTGTATTTGAATTAATTGTTTGTTCTATTTGAGAAATGGATGGCTCCCACTTATTTTCTAATGTTGTATTGATCGATCTTACTTTTACACCTGCATACAATGCACAATCTTTGTATGCAGGCCAAGCAGGCTC